>CAJWKF010000014.1 GCA_913042265.1 uncultured Gammaproteobacteria bacterium | reverse complement strand
TGAGAACCCAATTTTGAATAGTGATAATTGGTTAACGGTCATTGATAGTTTAAAATTAACAGCGCTTGCAAGACAGCTTGCTGATAATTGTGCTTTTATCGATTACGATCATGGTAAAATAACACTTAGTATTGCAGCTGAATTAGCCCACCTAACGGGGAAAAAACCACAAGAACGTTTAGAAGCTGTCATCAGCAAATACCTCAACCAAACTATTAGTTTGGTTTTTCAAGAAAATGTTGATACGTTGGTCTCGGCTACGGTTGCAACGGAAAAAGCACAGCAAGCCAATGTTGATCAAGATCGAGCTAATGAATCTATTCACAATGACCCCGCAATAGCTGCCATGAAAGATGCTTTTGGTGCACGAGTTATTGAAAGTACAATCAAGCCGATTAAGTAAAGGGATTGAATATGAAAGGTGGCATGGGTAATTTAATGAAGAAAATGCAACAAATGCAAGCCAATATGGAAAAAGCTCAGCAAGAACTCGCTAATCTTATAGTCACTGGCCAAGCCGGTGGTGATATGATTAAGATAGTTATGACGGGGGAGCATAATATCCAACACATAACTATTGAAGATGAATTATTTCAAGGCGATAAAGAAATGTTAGAAGACCTCCTTATTCTGGCAATAAATGATGCTGTTAGGCAGATTAAAGTTACCAGCCAAGATAACATGGCCGGCATACTCCCAGCCGGAATCAATCTTCCATTCTGATGGTGGTTCATTAAGATATGGCAAGTCTAGGGCCTACGATTGATCAATTGATTGAAGCTTTTCGATGTCTACCTGGTGTTGGGCCAAAATCTGCTCAGCGCATGACCTTTCACTTATTAGAACGTCAGCGGGATGGTGGTGAACGCCTTGCTAAAGCACTCGAGGAAGCCTTAAATAAAGTACAACATTGTGAACGCTGTAGAGTTCTATCTGAAACAACGATTTGTAATCGATGTAATGATACTGAACGACGTCAAGATCAACTTTGTATTGTGGAAATGCCCAGTGATATCCTCTCTATTGAACAAGCTACACATTACAAAGGCCAGTATTTTGTTTTATCAGGACATTTGTCTCCCTTAGATGGCATCGGTCCAGAGGCACTCGGTATCCCTAAACTGATAACATTATTTGAAAAACAAACAATAAAAGAGGTTATTCTTGCAACAAATCCAACCGTTGAAGGTGAAGCCACAGCTCATTATATTAGCCAACTTGCAAAGGCTCAAAATATCCTAATCACTCGACTTGCTCATGGTATTCCATTGGGTGGAGAACTAGAATATGTTGACAGTGGTACGCTATCTCATGCCTTTTCTGGTCGAGAATCGATTTAACCTTTATAAGTTTTATACAAATAAGAATGAGCATTGACTATGCACAATTGTCTTGGCTAAATGAGACTAACACTCAATTTCCGTCCCCTTCTAAAGCACTTTCGAATGGTTTGATTGCCGCAGGCGGAAATCTATCAACTGAACGAATTCTTTCTGCTTATCGCCAAGGAATTTTTCCTTGGTTTAATGCCGATAGCCCCATCCTATGGTGGAGTCCAGATCCAAGAATGGTGCTTATCCCCGAACAAGTCAAAGTATCTAAGAGCCTAAAAAAAACTTTAAGAAAACAACAATACGATGTTACTGTAAATAAAGATTTTTCTGCTGTCATATCAGCTTGTTCAAAGCCACGTGTCGAGCAAAATCAAGATGGAAGTAGTGGGTGGATTCATCCTGACATGATTAATGCCTACACTAGATTGCATGAGCTAGGACATGCACACAGCATTGAGTGTTGGGAAGAAGACCGATTAGTTGGTGGCTTGTATGGGATTACTATTGGGCAAGTTTTCTTTGGTGAATCTATGTTTAGCATTGCTCCTGATAGTTCAAAAATAGCACTTGTCACATTATGCCAACAACTTCAAAAATGGGAAGTACAGTTAATTGACTGTCAAATCTACTCTGACCACCTTGCTAGCATGGGTGCAGTTGAAATTGATCGTAGTATATTTATTGATACATTAAATCAATTTTGTCCCGCTAATCCAGTTGAGAACAGCTGGAAAAAAATAGATAAATAGCATGGACTTATCAATAAAATTTTATCAGGATGCACATAGTCATCAGTGTTCTTATTTACCTGGTCAAAAAGCAAAAAACTTGTACCCCGATCCCGAATTAGTAATGACTAACGGAGTCTATAGCCAGTTAATTCAACACGGTTTTCGACGAAGTGGAAATAGTTGCTATCGGCCTCATTGCGAAGCCTGTAATGCTTGTGTCCCTGTTCGTATCAATATCGACAATTTTACAGTTAGTCGCTCTCAACGACGATGTCTAAAACGTAATCAGCATCTTACCATCACTCACCATCCAGCTGAGTTTAGCCTCGAACATTACTCTCTTTACTGCAGCTACTTAAAAACACGTCATGCTAATGCTGGTATGGATAACCCAACTCAAAAAAGCTATTGTGATTTTTTAACAAGCAAATGGAGTGATACTCACTTTATTCAATTTCATGACGATTCTAAACTAGTAGGTCTCGCTGTCACTGATTACATTGATAACGCACTCTCCGCTTTTTATACTTTTTTTGATCCCGAGCACACTCAGCAAAGTATTGGTACATACGCTATCTTAGAGCAAATAAATATTGCTAAAAACCTCGGATTATCATATGTTTACCTAGGGTATTGGATCGAAAAAAGTCAAAAGATGAGTTACAAACAAAATTTTTCTGGACTCGAGGGCTATATTGACAGGCAATGGCAATCGTTAGAAAGATAAAAACTTTGTATAATCAATCGTTTTCCGTCAGACTAGTCTTTTATTTTTGGTAGAACAGATAGAAATTTATGGCAAAAGAAGAGCACATTGAGTTTGAAGGCACTGTTATTGACACCATGCCTAACACCACATTTCGCGTAGAACTTGAAAATGGTCACGTTGTAACAGCCCACATATCAGGTAAAATGCGTAAAAACTATATACGTATCCTTACAGGTGATACCGTTACTGTTCAACTTACTCCTTATGATTTAAGTAAAGGTCGAATTACCTACCGCGCTCGTTAAAGCCTTAATACACTGAAATATATAAAATGAAATACCCTTGTGGAATTTTTATTTATTTGTCAGTAAAACCTTATTTGTGCTAATTTAATTTATAACACCTTTTCCATAGAGGAGTTATCTAATGTCTGAACGGAAGCTAGAAAAAAAACTTATCGCTGCTTATGACAAAATGGTAGAGCGCGTTACCCTTGTCCTAGATGATGCCGAACAACAAGTTTCGCCCCCACTCTCTAAGGTTGTTGATAACGCTAAACAGCGCGCGATCGACTTAAAAGAACTCACTCTCGATGAGGCAGATAAATTATCTACTTATGTACATCGCGATCTCAGCAGTTTGACGGAACACATATCACAAGCGGGTCAAGATTTTAAGACTTGGTTTGATTTTGATCTACAGCTTGTCCAAGACCGCCTAATGGATGCTTTTGCAAAAGTTGCCGATAGAACAAGTATTCAATTAGCTAATCTCGCTAGCCAAGCAAAACACTATCAGGAATACCACACGGGAGAGATAGTAAGTCTGGGGACTTTGACTTGTCAAAGTTGTGAGCACTTATTAAGCTTTAAAAAGACGAGTAAAATTCCCCCTTGCCCTCACTGTCATAAAACAATTTTTACCAGAGTAAAACAACGCTAATTTTCATCAAGCCTCTACCCAATAAAAACCACCTTCTTCAACTAGCCTACATAAAAGGTTGATGACTTGAACATCATTAGACAGCATCAGCCAATCTGTTGAAGTAATCACGGACTGCTCAGCTAATATAATGATATTTTCTTTCTGACAGAGAGTTAAAGGGTAGCTTGCTCCACCCATAAAGATAGTTCCACATTCCTCATGATATTCCCATGCGAAACGTAAATAAGGATTACGAAATAAGGCATAACCAGTTTTAAACTGCTCTATAAGCATTTTCACACTCGGCTTATCTGCATATATTTCTTCGGATAAGCTGACTAAGCTGGGCTTAGTTTCCGTAACTAATTTACCAAAAGTAGCTAATAGTAAAGGTTCGGCCTCGTCTATGGCTTCATGTAATAACGCCTTTAATCGCAGCACTGCCTGTAGACCTATTTCGTGTCCATGTGCCGTAGCTTGTAAATCAGAATCATGATAATGCCGTTTCGCCATACTATGCTCCACCAAATCATTAATCACTGCGTCCAAAGTTTCTGCTTGATTAGGTGCCCTGAAACCAATCGAAAAGGTCATACAGTCCTCCATAGCCACACCATGATGGCCGTAATGAGGAGGTAAGTATAGAATGTCACCAGGTTCAAGTAACCATTCCTTTGATGGCTCAAAGTCTGCCAATACTTGAATATCAATATTTTCTAACAATGTTGGCTCATGTAATGGTCCAGCTGTCACCTGCCACTTTCGCGTTCCCATCCCTTGTAATAAAAAAACATCATAACCATCAATATGTGCCCCAACGGATCCCTGTTTAGGTGCAAAACTTATCATGAGATCATCAAAACGCCAATTGGGAATAAAACTAAACGGCGCTAATATTCCTTTTGTTTCTGGGACATGTTTATCAATATCTTGTACCAATAATGTCCAATGACTTTTAGGTAAAGCAGAGAAATCCTTATCATTAAAAGGCCCGTCGATTAATTGCCATGATTCCGCCTCACCTTTTTCTATAATAAGCCGAGACTCAATTCCTGGTTCACAAGCCAAACCCGCCAATTCATCAGGGCTAATAACTGACTGAAAATTGGGAAATGCTTGTCGAATCACTAAGGGTTTTTTTTGCCAATACTGGTCCAAAAATGCCTGCTGAGTCATTCCAGTGTTAAAAAATTCAGTCATCTAATTTATGCCATCTCTATTTAAGGGCCGCTGCTGCAAATTCATACAAACCGAACATATTTTACTCACCCCTTATCATTAAGGTTTTTGATCATAACAGTAAATTAAAGATTCTTTTATGATAAGCCTTGGACATTTATGTAAGTCAATTGCACAATAGCGTCTATGTATAATATTTCACAAACCTTCATAAAAGCTTATTTGCTCACTTTAAAGTCAATTTGTATGTTCAGCTTCATATTTTTTAGCTCACTGAGTAATGCCGAGCAATGGTATCAAGTCGAACTAATTGTCTTCGAAATTCTTGAGCCTATTGGCACTGAACAATCACCAATAAAGTTTATTCCAACTGGAGACTTTTGGCCTGGTACTGAAAATGAGTTTATGCAACCCGCTGAGAATAGTACGCTCCTAGGCTCAGCCACTAGACTGAAGAACTCTCCACTTTATCAATTACATTATCATCAGTCTTGGCATCAACCTATCAAAATTAAAAGTAAGGCTAAATCAATAAATATTGAGAGTGCTAATGAAATGGTTCTTGGCCATATTCGTATACACAAGGCGACTTACCTTCACGTAACCCTTGATATACAATTGAATAGTACTAGCCCTCGAGAAAACACCTCGCCCAATATTGAAGGAGTACCCAAACCCTATCTAGCACAAGCCCGGCGGATTAGAAGTAAGAAACTACACTTCTTTGACCATCCAAACATGGGGGCTTTACTCAAACTTAGCCCTGTAGAGTCTCCTATCAGTGAGCAAGACTCTTTAAATCCACTAGCTCAATAAGTATTTGTGCTCAATAGTCATTAATAATATATCCTAATATTTGTTTTACATCGCACATTCCAACCTTAACTATTTTTTCTATCTCAGACATCGATATTAAGCTATCCGATAGCCCAGCAGCACGATTCACAACTAAAGCACAGCATGCATAGTCTATATTCAACTCCCTTGCCAATGCAGCCTCTGGCATCCCCGTCATTCCCACTATTGTGCAGCCGTCTTTTTCCATTCTAATAATTTCTGCTCCACTCTCCAATCTTGGACCCTGCGTCACACCGTAGACACCACTATCAATTAGGTTCAACTTCACTTTATTACATGCTGCCATTATCTTTTTACGCAATTCCTGATTATAAGGGTAAGTGAAATCAATGTGCTTTGTTGCTGAGAAGTCATCGCTGAAAAAGCTTTGTTCTCGCTCATAGGTATAGTCAATTATTTGGTCTGGGCAAACTAAATGTCCGGGTATAGTGTCAGGCGTGATACCACCAACAGCTGCTACAGCGATAATATGTGTAACACCTAAGGTTTTTAATGCCCATATATTTGCACGATAATTAATACGGTGAGGTGCAATAGTATGTTTCTCGCCATGTCGTGGTAAGAACACAATATTTTTTCCATTTATTGTAGCTTCAACTACAGCTGCTGATGGTAAACCGAATGGTGTCTCGATAGTTTGTTTGTCATTTCTACCTGGATCTCCTATTTCAGATAATCCAGTACCACCAATAATTGCTAACTTACCCATTTATTACTCACCTTCTTCATCTTGTTCTGATATGGCATAAATGCCTGGTAGATTTCTCCAATAACCCTTGTAGTCCATTCCAAAGCCAAAAACATAGCGGTTTGGAACTGAAAGACCAATGAACTCCGGGGTAGCACAATATTTTTCAATACCCACCTTATTTACTAGAGTCACACAACCAACTGATTTACAGTGATTATCTTTGCAGTACTTTCTTAAAAATGCCAAGGTGTGCCCATGATCTACGATATCCTCCACTAAAATAACTTCTCGTCCGACTAGTGAGCTTTTTGGTTTGTGAATCCAATTTATATCACCCCCACTTATCTGTTTGCCGTAACGGCTGGCATGGATATAATCGATTTCTAAAGGGAAGTTTAATGCAGGTAATAAGTGTCCCATTGTAACCAACGAACCGCTCATCACACATAACACCAGAGGGTTTTTATCATCGTATTGCTTTGTAACCTGCTCAGCCAATCGTATTATTGCGGTCTTTATTTCTGATAGATCGTATAAGTGGTCTGCTTTTTTTAAGACCTTTTGTAGTTTTGCCACTTCAAACATATTCAATATTTACCTTTGGTTATTAGAGTGAAACGAGCGATATAATACAATCATTATAAAATCCACCTGTCTTGCTTTCATAACCCTTATAATATCCTTTTTATTTTAAAGGTTTCTATGGCATGCAACATTATTGGCCATTATTTTTAGTAACTTTTCTATTACCACTCCTTGTCGGCTTTGATATACATGCATCGCCAATACTTCAAAAGAAGACTTATCCAGTACGGATTATTAGCCTTGTACCAAGTATTACCGAAACTTTATTTGCTCTTGAATCCAGTTCTCAACTTGTTGGCGTCAGCGACTATTGTAATTACCCCCCCGCCTCTAAAAGTATTACTAAAGTTGGACGAGGACTCAACCCGAATCTTGAAACCATCTTAAAGCTCGCCCCCGATCTAGTCCTCTTATCACCATCAGGACAAAAAACGATTAATCAACTTGAACAATTAGGGATTAAAACCCTTGCTGTCAAATCTCAAACCCTTGACGATATTCGCCTTTCCATTAAGCTCATAGGTCAGTCTATCGGTCGACAGCCTGAATCCGCCTTATTGCTTGCTGACTTTGACACACAGATTAATATGATAGAAAAAAAAGTCGCTGGTCAACCTCCGCCTCGAGTTATGATTTCTATGGGCCATGGCGGTGGTAAAAATGACTTTAAACAGTTTTATATTGCTGGCCAACAGGACTTTTATAATGATTTAATCAAATTGGCTGGCGGTATAAATGTATATCAAAAACCTATTCCAAAAGTACCTTTGATATCCCTCGAGGGGCTTTTTCACCTAAACCCTGAGGTGATTATCGATGTTTTCCCCGAAGCTGATGATCACACAGCTTCTATTAAACAAGTCCGCCAACAATGGACTGAGCTCAAACATATCAGTGCAATTAAAACTGAGCGTTTGCATATTATTGAAGCAGATTATGCAACTATTCCTGGGCCACGTATTGCTAAACTACTGACAAGGTTTGCTAAAATCATTCACCCTAACCTAGATTGGCCAAGAGACAGCACTCATTAACTATGCTTCAGACTCATCACCTTAATGTTCATATCGCTCAAAAAAAATGCTTGGATGATATTAACTTACAATTTAATACACATGACTACCTATGCATTATAGGACCCAATGGTGCAGGCAAAAGCACCTTATTGAAAAGCTTAATGGGTATTGGTCCTGCAAATAAAGGAAGCATCACAATATCTGGTAAACCACTTGAAAAATTAAGCCAAAAAGAACTTGCCCGTAATATTAGTTATGTCGCTCAATCGCATAACAGGCATTTAGACTTCACAGTGGCAGATTTCATTAAGATGGCTAGGTATCCACATCATGATATTTTCTCAACATGGACGACAGATGACCAGAATGCTTTTGATAGTGCTATTTTTCTGACGAATACTGAGGCCTTTACGGACCGACAAATACCTACCCTAAGTGGTGGCGAATGTCAGCGTGTCATGATTGCGGCGGCACTCTGCCAGCAGACGCCACTCTTGTTGTTAGATGAGCCCACCAGCTTCCTTGATCCTCGTCACCAAGTCGAGGTACATCAATTAATAAAAAACTTAAACCAAGAGCATGAAATTAGTATTATTGAAGTTACTCATGACATAAATCATGCCGTACAACATAGCTTACATATTTTGGCTCTCAAAGAAGGTAAGGTTTTCTGGAAAGGAAGGTCTAAAGATTTTTTGGCATCTTCCACCTTATCAAAAATATATGATCAAGAATTTGTAATACTAAAGCACCCTGAAACGGGACAAAATATTGCTTTAACTAGTGAGCGAGCATAATTGCGATGAAATCATTTCATGTCTTGCTATCAATTACCCTCGTATGCATACTCACACTTCTAATAGCACCTCACATTGGTCTATCAAAAAACACTGATCCTGCTATTGCGTCACATATTTTATTACAGATCCGAATTCCACGCGTTTTATTAGCTTTTATTATCGGGGCAGGCTTAGCTTTATGTGGTTTAGTTTTCCAAGCAATGTTTCATAACCCTCTAGCAACGCCTTTTACTCTAGGTGTCGCTAGTGGCGCTTCGCTTGGTGCTGCTCTCGCTGTATTTTTTGGCTTGAGTTTTACCTTTATTGGCATGGATAGTACTAGCTTGCTTGCTTTCATAGGTGCCTTAACTACAATTATATTTGTCTACAGCATCAGTCGTTTTGGTGGCGGCTTTTCTACTGAAGTTTTATTACTGACAGGCATAGCCGTAAGTTTTTTCTTTTCTAGCCTTATTTTATTGACACAATATTTAAGTGATATAACAGGTTCATTTCGGATATTACGTTGGCTAATGGGTAACCTTTCTATCATTGGATACAATGATATTTGGACAATACTTCCTGTTGTTAGCGTCGTTACCCTCCTTGTTTTTTTCTTTCGACGCGACCTTAACTTATTAGCTGCAGGCGATGATATTGCCTTAAGTCGCGGTGTCTCAGTGAAAAACTTACGCTATGTGCTTTTTTTCTCAACCTCCATTTGTATCGGTGCCATAGTTGCACTCTGCGGCCCAATTGGGTTTGTGGGTATGATGGTTCCTCATATGTGTAGATTGTTAATTGGCAATGATCACCGATGGTTAATCCCAGCTAGTTGTTTATTTGGTGGTGCATTTTTGATCTTGTGTGATGGCATAGGACGTTTAGTTATCGCCCCAGCTGAAATTCCGGTTGGCGTTATCACTACATTATTAGGAGGGCCTTTCTTTCTCTGGCTACTTATTCGCTCTAGAATACATATATCTTGATTATCTTCTAACATAACAGTTTTATGATAATAAAGTCAGTGGTCACTTCACATATGAAAGTTACATTCTTTTTAGCCTACCTTCCTATTTTTTTATAAATTGTCACTCATTACTATTTACTTAAAATTCTCATTTTTTTACGAACGGGGACAAGTAATGAAAAACACCGTAAAATGTTATATATTCTTATAAAATCGGCTAGAAAAGCTCTATGTCTCACCTTGTTATCTGCGCCTTATACAAATTTGTCACATTAAATAACTTCAGAGCTATTCAAAAGCCATTACTCAGCCTTATGTTAGAACGTGGTATTAGAGGTACGATACTACTAGCTCAAGAGGGTATTAATGGCACTGTTGCAGCTGACCAAAATAATATAAATCATTTATTAGCCTTTTTAAAAAGTGATGCCCGCCTAGCTGACCTAAATTATAAAGAGTCTTATGCCAGCCAGCCTCCTTTTTTGCGAAGCCGCGTCAAACTCAAAAAAGAAATTGTCACAATGGGCATTGAGGGTATTGATCCAAAACGTGTAGTAGGAACCTATGTAAATCCTACAGATTGGAATGCTCTTATCAAAGATCCGGATGTTCTTTTAGTCGATACTCGTAATGATTATGAAGTACAAGTTGGTACTTTCAAAGATGCCTTAAACCCAAAAACGGAAAGTTTTAGAGATTTCCCCGGCTATGTCAAAGAAAAACTGGATGCCAAGAAACATACTAAAATTGCTATGTTTTGTACTGGAGGTATTCGTTGTGAAAAATCAACTGCTTTTCTTAAAGAACAGGGCTTTGATGAGGTATACCATCTAAAAGGTGGCATCTTAAAATATTTAGAGGAAGTACCTGCTGAAGAATCTCTTTGGGAAGGTGAATGCTTTGTCTTTGATGAGCGCGTTACAGTTAACCATCAGCTAGAGAAAGGGGTTTATGAACAATGTAATGCTTGTCGGATGCCCATAACTGCAAGAGAACAGCTCAGTGACCAGTTCCAGCAAGGAGTTAGTTGCCCCCATTGTTTTAATAATACTACTGAACAACAAAAGGCCCGTTTTGCAGAACGTGAAAAACAAATGTTGTTAGCTCAACAGAGGGGTGAAAGTCATATTGGTGCCGACACCGCAAAGGTCATAGCCCAAAACCGGCTAAAAAAGCAACAACATTTTCAACAACAACGCTCAACATCACTCAAAAAAAATAGCTAATGATGTCCCGCTCCCGAGCTAACCTAGTCCTATTTTTATTAATAAGCCTAAGCGCATGTAGCTCTCTCCCGCCATATTCAAAAGTGGCAATAGCTACAGCTCATCCTCTAGCAACACAGGCTGGGCTAGATATCTTAAATCAAGGTGGTAATGCCTTTGATGCTGCCGTTGCTGTGAGTGCTGTTCTTGCCGTTGTTGAGCCAACAGGTTCAGGACTTGGTGGCGGAGGGTTCTGGCTTTTACATCGAGAACACGATAACTTCCAAATTATGATTGATGGAAGAGAAACCGCTCCTGATGCAGCACATCGTGATATGTACCTTAGCCCAAATGGAGAAAATGAAGAAAAGCTTTCTCTAAATGGCCCCCTTGCTGCAGGTATCCCAGGTCTGCCTGCGGCCTTAGATCATATCAATCAAAAATATGGTCGTCTATCACTAAAACAAACTCTAGCTCCAGCTATTTTGCATGCGAAATCTGGGTTTAAAGTCACTTCCTATTATGAATCTATGGCTCAACTCAGGCTCCAAACACTACAAAACTCACCTGCCGCTGCAGAGATATTCTTAGAATACAACACCCCTCCAAAAATTGGTCACATCATAAGACAACTAGATCTTGCCAACACTCTAGAAAAACTTGCTTCACTTGGTAGAAATGGTTTCTATCAAGGAGCTGTTGCAAATAAATTAATTCAAGGGGTCCAGGCAGCGGGAGGAATATGGACACACAGTGATTTAAGTGACTATCAAGTCAAAGAGAGACAGCCCATCATAGGTAGATACCAGGGCTATAAAATCACCTCAGCGTCTTTACCTTCTTCTGGTGGAATCGTACTTAGCACTATACTTAATCAATTAGAATACTTACCAATGTCAGTAGTTGATGAAGCACAGCAACGTCATTTTATAATCGAAGCAATGAGGCGTGCTTATTTTGATCGAAGTTATTACTTAGGAGATAGTGATTTCGTGACAATTCCTGAGCACCTTAGCACCAAGGCTTATGCCCAGAATTTGGCCGCTACTATTAATGCTGACCGTGCAAGTGATAATAAGCTGCTTATTGATGAGCTTGCTAAAGGTGAGGACACTACTCATTTTTCTATCATTGATCAATATGGCAATCGTGTTGCCGCTACTCTCAGCATTAATTATCCTTTTGGCTCAGGTTTCGTCCCACCAGGTACAGGCGTATTATTAAATGATGAAATGGATGACTTTTCTGCTCGGATTGGCATAGCTAATGTGTACGGTCTCGTTGGCAATGAAGCTAATTCTATTGCAGCTAATAAGCGGCCTTTATCAAGTATGAGCCCAACATTTATCGAAAACGATCAACATTTAATGATTATCGGCACTCCTGGAGGGAGTCGAATTATCACCATGGTTCTTTTGGGTATTTTAGATTTCATTGACCAGCAATCTGCAAAAGACATTGTTTCTTCACCACGGTTTCATCATCAATACCTTCCTAATAAGGTGCAGATTGAGTCCTCCGGCTTTTCAAAAAAAGAACGGCAAGCTATTCTTGCGTATGGCCATGATATACAAGAGTTGACTCGACAATACGGTAATATGCAGATCATTATTTACGACAAAATGACTGGAGAACTGCAAGCTGCCAGCGATCCAAGGGGTGAAGGTCAAGCTCGTGTTGAGTCCCTTTCCCACTAACTATGAAATTAATTGATAGTCATTGTCATATTGATTTTGATCAGTTTTCGCCTGATCGATCTGAAGTCTTAAGACGTTGCTTATCTCTGAATGTAGACAAAATAATTGTACCTGGTGTCATCGCTAAAACCTGGGACCATTTACTAGAAGTATGCCAACAGTCAGAACTTTTATATCCAGCACTGGGCTTACATCCCATGTTTATGCCTCATCATCAAGATAATGACCCCGCTTTATTGATTGATTATATTGATGCCTATCACCCTATCGCAGTTGGTGAAATTGGATTAGATTTTTACCTGTCCAATCATGATAAGTTAATCCAAATTGCTTTATTTGAAAAACAACTTAAGGTCGCTGCCACTTTTAATTTGCCCGTTATTCTTCATGTTAGAAAAGCACATGACCAAGTAATCCTTTTACTCAGGAAATATTCAATAAAAGGCGGTATTGTTCATTCTTTTAATGGAAGTGAACAACAAGCAAAAGATTATATAAAGCTGGGTTTTTTGTTAGGCGTCGGTGGAGCCATTAGTTACAGTCGTGCAACTAGACTTCGTAATATGTTTTCCAAACTACCTCTATCAACTCTCGTACTAGAAACCGATGCTCCTGATATGCCTCTACAAGACCAGAAGGGAAAGCGTAATTCACCAGAGTTTATTCCGCATATCCTAGATATTTTAGTTGAATTACGGCCTGAAAGTGCTAGTGCTATAGCTCAAACAACCACAGCTAATGTACGGGCATTACTTTCTATTTAGCCACAAAAATAATTTAAATAAACTGCTAAACAATTTAAAGCGCGAAAATGATAAGCTAAGAATATAATGGAATTATCTCAATTAAATCACTTTAAACAACAGTTGCTCTCACAACGAGATACTTTAATGGCCTCACAGCAGATGGCTCAGAGTGCCTCTGAACCTGTTGAACTCGACCAGTCTAGTGTTGGCCGCGTTTCCAGAGTCGATGCCATGCAGGCCCAGTCAATGTCCATTGAAGCAACTCGCCTCAGACAACAACAATTACGAAAAATAACTATGGCTTTAGCCCTAATGGAGTCAGGTG
Source organism: uncultured Gammaproteobacteria bacterium (assembly GCA_913042265.1). GTDB lineage: Bacteria > Pseudomonadota > Gammaproteobacteria > Nitrosococcales > Methylophagaceae. The sequence continues at coordinate 7,964 of CAJWKF010000014.1, read as the reverse complement.
ATTATGGCTACTGTCAGCGGTGCGATGAAGAGATTGATCCACGTCGCCTAGCAATAGACCCTGCTGTTACAGAATGTGTGCCCTGCGCTACACAGCAGGAATAAGTTAGAATACTGTCTTTAAATTTTGCTTGGCTCGTAATTAATCATATGTCGATCAATAATCCCTTATTCGAACGTAGCCATATACTAATTGGTGATGAAGGTATTGCACGTTTAGAAGCGAGTCATGTCTTAGTAGCAGGTATCGGAGGTGTTGGTTCTTATACTGCTGAAGCACTCGCTCGACTAGGTGTAGGACAACTCACACTAGTTGATCATGATGTTGTCTCACCTTCAAACCTTAACCGCCAGCTTATTGCATTAAATTCAACAGTTAATAGGTTGAAAATATCAGTAATGGCAGAACGTATTAAAGACATCAATCCAACCTGCCGCGTTACAGTACTAAATCAATTTCTGAGTCCCGAAAGTATTCCTCCTTTACTTGAAAAACCTTTTGATGTTGTTATCGATGCAATCGATAGTATGAGTAGTAAAGCAGCACTAATTGAAACAGCCTGGCATCGCGATATTACCCTTTTTTCCAGTATGGGTGCTGGTGGAAAGTTAGATCCAACTCAAATACGTACTGGAGATCTAATGGACACTACTATCTGTAAACTAGCAAAGCAATTAAGAAGACACGTCCGTAAACGAGATGTAGGTCGAGGGATTCAAGCGGTTTATTCAATAGAACCATCGATAGAACCTCTTCCACCTCAAGCTGTTGCAAGGGGTCGACCACGAGCTGTCAATGGGACTGTCAGTTATATGCCTTCACTTTTTGGTCTCACACTAGCTGGTCTGGCAGCTAACGCACTCATAGGCGAGGCTCGACGTGGCTAAACTAGACACACTTTCTTCACCAAATAACGTTTTAAATTGTCATATACAAAGACAAGTTGAACTAGCCCAATTACTCTCACCTTATGGTATTAAAATTGAATCTGTCGCTGATGAGGAGTTGATCCCTGGTAGTTTTTTTGGTGAAAGAGAAGCCGGTTTAAAAAAACAGACTCTCTATCTTCGAACCGATACTCCAGTTCACTCCGCTCTTCATGAGGCTGGCCACTATATTTGTATGGATCAACTTCGTCGAGAGAGCCTAGATACCGATGTTCAAGGAGGGTTTGATGAAGAAAATGGCGTCTGTTACCTGCAAATATTAATGTCCGACCAATTACAAGGTGTAGGAAAAAATAGAATGATGCAGGACATGGATAGCTGGGGCTATACCTTCAGATTAGGTAATGCGAGGACCTGGTTTGAACAGGATGCTGAAGATGCCCGTCAGTGGCTTTGTTACCATAAAATAATTGACTCAGAACAAAATATAACTCTGCAATTACGTGACAACTAAAAACTATTTTATTACACAGACCCTGTGATTGAAGATGTTATTAATAGTCTATTTCGCAACGTCAAAGTATCGTTTTGCAGATTGACAGTCTCGTTCTATCTGCGCCACTAATGCTGGCAAACCGTCAAACTTTTTCTCATCACGTACTTTATGTAAGAAGTAAACCTGAACATTCTCCCCATAAATATTCTTATTGAAATCGAACAAGTGGACTTCGAGCAGCGTATTTCCTTCTCCAATTGTCGGTCTCACGCCTACATTTGCTATACCTTCGATAGGTTCATCTTCAAGACCATATAGCTGAATGGCATAAACACCTGTAAGAGGAACTTTCCCTCGATGAAGGTGAATGTTAGCCGTTGGGTATCCTAGGGTTCGCCCACGCTTATCTCCATGAGCAACCCGGCCACTCATCTTGTAAGGGTGTCCTATTAGTGTTTGCGCTAACATTAAGTCTCCAGCTGTTAATGCCTGCCTAATTCTTGTACTACTGACTCTAGTTTCCGCGATTGCAAAGGTGTGCATGTTAACCACCTGAAAATCATGCTCCTCACCCATTTTTTTTAAAAGTGTAAAATCTCCTTTTCTATCTTTACCAAACTTGAAATCATCGCCAACAACGAGATAGCGAACATTTAAGCCTTTTACTATTAGTTTATAAATAAAGTCATTAGCAGACATTTCAGCTAAAATCTTATTGAACTTTAAAACACACAATTGTTCAATCGAGTAACTTCTTAATGCTTCTACTTTTTCACGAAACCGACTAAGCCTAGGAGGGGCTTGTTCGGGTAAAAAAAACTCTGTTGGTTGAGGCTCGAATGTAATGACAGTCGCTGGTAGCCCTAGCATGTCACCTTTTAACGCCAATTGACTTAAAACAGCTTGATGACCCAAATGTACACCATCAAAGTTGCCAATTGTTGCTACACATCCTTCGGCTGATGGTGACAGGTTATGAAAACCACGGATTATTTTTTTCATACTTTGGATGTCATTTCATGAAAGGTTGATTTATAGGTTAACACTATTAAATAAACAATCCAGCAGACAAGAATATGACTATTAATTTATACTATGTAATTATTCACTTTTGTTGAGAGGGCGGTCAAATGGTAAAACGCAAAAAACTCGATTATGAAGCCTCCATAGCTGAACTAGAGTCAGTAGTAGAGCGATTAGAGCAAGGTGATATCAGCCTCGAAGAGTCCCTTAAGCTCTATGAAAATGGCGTTCTGATTACTCGCGACTGTCATGAAGCTTTGCAAAATGCTGAACAAAAAGTACAGATGTTGTTAAAACAGTCGGGACAGGCAAATTTGGTTGATTTTGAACCACACTCCCCCGATTCGTGAATCACACTTTTATTCTTTCCGATTGGATGCAGTATAGACAAACGCGCATCGAACAATCTTTAGCATCACACTTATCATTCGATACGAAAGAATTGTCTTCTTCCAAATTAATAGAAGCTATGCGTTACTCAACCCTCAATGGAGGGAAACGTCTTCGCGCTATGTTCGTTTATGCTGCTGGTGAAGTTTTAGGAGCTGATCCCAAATTATTAGACTATCCTGCTTCTGCTGTTGAAATGATCCATGCTTACTCACTAGTCCATGATGACATGCCAGTCATGGATAACGATGACCTCAGGCGAGGAAAACCAACTTGCCATAGAGCTTATGGAGAAGCAACAGCTTTGTTAACGGGAGACGCTCTACAATCGTTAGCTTTTGAAACACTCTGTAAAAGCCCTTTGAGCCCCCAACAACAAATCAGCATGATCAAAGTCCTCGCAAGCTATAGCGGTGTGAAAGGTATGGCTGGAGGTCAAGCTATTGATCTTGAGTCTGTCGGTCAAGGGCTAACCGTTGATGCATTACAGAAAATGCATGGGCTAAAAACAGGCGCATTAATTCAAGCAAGCCTTCAAATGGGAGCTTTAACTTCACAATCTGTGACAGATAATATACTAAATAAATTCACTAAATATGGAGCCTATCTAGGTCTAGCCTTTCAAGTTCATGACGATGTCCTTGATGTCACTTCTGATACAAATACCCTAGGTAAAAAACAGGGTGCTGATATCGCTCTCGATAAACCGACTTACCCAGCTTTGTTAGGCTTAGAGGCGGCAAGGCAAAAATCCGCTGAATTAATTGACAAATCCTTGGCTATTTTAGAAGAATTACCCTACGATACTCAGGCACTTGCTGACTTGTCTCAGTACATCGTACAACGTCGCCATTAAAAAATTAATAACATGACCACTTTACTCTCACTCATTAATAGTCCCGATGATTTACGTCAATTGGATAAAAACCAGTTGCCTCAGGTCGCAAATGAAATCAGAGCTCTGATTGTAGATAGCGTCCAGCAAACTGGCGGACATATTTCATCCAACCTCGGTGTTGTCGAGCTCACACTGGCCCTTCATTATGTCTTTAATACTCCAGAAGACAGATTTGTTTGGGACGTGGGTCATCAGAGCTACACTCACAAAATCATTACTGGCCGCCGAGACCAAATGCATACCATGCGCCAAGCTGGTGGCTTATCAGGCTTCCCTAAACGGAGTGAAAGTCCATACGATACTTTTGGTGTAGGCCACTCAAGTACTTCTATTAGTGCTGCGCTTGGAATGGCAATCGCTGCCCAATCCAGCGGTAATACGCGTCATAATGTCGCTATTATCGGTGACGGTGCGCTAACAGCTGGTCAAGCTTATGAAGCCTTAGCTCATGCCGGAGATCTGAGTGCTAATTTACTTGTAATTCTTAATGATAATGAAATGTCTATATCTAGAAATGTCGGGGGTATGTCAAATTATCTTGCTCGTATGTTATCAGGTAACTTTTATACATCTGCACGTGAAGGCAGCAAAAAAGTATTAGAAAAGTTACCTTCAGCATGGGAATTTGCGCGCCGAGCAGAAGAGCACATGAAGGGTATGGTCATTCCTGGTACTTTGTTTGAAGAAATGGGCTTCAATTACATAGGTCCTATTGACGGCCATGACATGGATACATTGTTAACCACACTGACTAATTTGCGGGACCGAAAAGGGCCCCAATTTCTGCATATTGTGACAAAAAAAGGTAAAGGTTATCAACCGGCTGAGCAACACCCAAATAAGTATCACGGCGTCAGCCCCGCTAACAGCAAACCATCAGGCCCAAGTTACTCTAGTGTTTTTGGTCAGTGGTTATGTGACATGGCTGCTGAATCAGAAGATCTTATCGCTATTACTCCAGCAATGTGTGATGGTTCTGGTTTAACTGCTTTTTCTGAGCAGTACCCAACGCGTTATTTTGATGTCGGTATCGCCGAACAACATGCCGTTACGATGGCTGCCGGATTAGCTGCAGAAGGTAAAAAGCCAGTTGTTGCTATTTATTCGACTTTTTTGCAACGTGCTTATGATCAGCTAATTCATGATGTAGCTTTACAGAATCTACCTGTTTTATTTGCCATCGATCGTAGCGGCCTCGTTGGTGCTGATGGGGCTACCCACGCAGGTAGCTTTGACTTAAGCTTCCTGCGTTGTATACCTAATTTGTTAATCATGGCACCCGCCGATGAAAATGAATGCCGCCAGATGTTGACTACGGGTTATCTTCACAATGGGCCTAGTGCTGTTCGTTACCCAAGAGGTACTGGCCCCGGAGTATCAATTGACAAGTCGCTGAAACCAATTGCTATCGGACAAGCACAGACAATACGCCAAGGTGAAAAAGTCGCTATTTTAGCCTTTGGTAGTATGGTCACACCTGCTATTGAAGCCGGTAACGAGCTTAATGCCACTGTAATTAATATGCGCTTTATTAAGCCACTTGATAATGCATTAATCGCCAAAATATCTGAAACTCATGACTTAATTGTTACCATAGAGGAAAATACACGTATGGGTGGTGCTGGTAGCGGTATCGCAGAATATCTCCTTTCAAAGGGCAACGCCACACCCATCAAAATATTAGGATTACCTGACAGTTTCCTTGACCATGGTGAACATCAGGCGATGTTAGATGCTTCGGGCTTATGCTCTGATGGTATTATTGATACCGTCAGACAACATTTTCCGGCATAATGTTAACTTAAATCGTTCACCTTTCAACTATAAAAATAGATTATGAGTAACGCCGTCTACACTTTAAAGATCTCAACTGATTTCGCTTCTGCCCACACCTTACGTAACTACCCAGGTGATTGTAGTCGCATGCATGGACATAATTGGAAGGTTGAAGTCGAAGTCGCCGCAACATCATTGAACGAACATGAAATGGGAATGGACTTTAAAACCATTAAAACTGCTACTCGTAAACTAGCTAAAACACTGGATCATCGTTACTTGAATGATATTCCACCGTTTGATACTCGGAACCCTACAGCAGAAAATATTGCCCAATATTTCTACCAACAACTAAGTAACATTTTAAATATCGAACAAGCCCGCGTAAGTTCCGTTACCCTTTGGGAAACGGATCGCGCCTGTGTTCGATACAGTGAGGATTAAAACATGACAACCGATAAAAAGCCTGATTGCTGTGACGAAATAGAAGATGTGCAAAACATCGCCGATAAGCGTCATATTGCAATTGATAAAGTTGGTATCAAAGATATTCAGCACCCTATTAAAGTCAGTGATCGTAGTGCAGGTGAACAACACACCATTGCAAACTTTAATATGTATGTGAATCTCCCGCACCAATTCAAGGGCACTCATATGTCACGTTTTGTTGAAATTTTAAATCAACATGAGCGTGAAATCACAGTCAAATCTTTCCGCAGCATGTTGGGTGAAATGACAGAACGTTTGCAGGCTGACTCAGGATATATCGAGATGGACTTTCCCTATTTCGTTAATAAAGAAGCTCCAATTAGTAAAGTAAAAAGTTTGATGGATTATCAAGCAAGCTTCATTGGTGAAATAACGGGCGATAAGACCAACATAATAGTAAAAGTAATCGTTCCTGTTACGAGCTTATGTCCTTGCTCAAAAAACATTTCTGATTATGGCGCACATAATCAGCGTTCACATGTCACATTAACTGTTCGAGTAGATAGCTTTGTTTGGATTGAGGACTTAATCGACTTAGTAGAAGAAGAAGCCTCGTGTGAAATATTTGGCTTACTCAAACGTCCAGATGAGAAGTATGTAACTGAACGAGCATACGATAATCCAAAGTTTGTTGAAGATATTGTCCGTGATATTGCTGCTAGGCTCAATGAAGATAAACGCATCAACGCATATACTGTGGAATCTGAAAACTTTGAATCTATTCATAACCACTCAGCTTACGCACTAATTAGTAAGGGTTTTGAATAACCAGCTCCAAATTAGTTAGCTTACTTTTAGATATAAGCCTCATTCGTTGAATGAGGCTTTTTTTATCCTTGAAAATTGAGATGAAGTACCTGTGACCCAGATTAACTTTCCTGTTATTTTAATTACTCTATAGGCAGTGTTTCATTTTCATACTGTTTATTTACATGTCCTAATAACTTTAAATTCATGTCTTTACCTAATTCAGCAGATGACTAAAATACCACTATAATCCAATCGCTTAGAGATTATAATCAGAGCAAGATCTTAAACTATAGACTCAATATGTACTTAATCGTGGTCACTGGGCTTAGTTTCCTGCTATTATTGGGGAATGTGTCATGTAAATCAGCTTCAATAAGTCTGATTCTAGACATGTATGTTATTAATTACGTTTAAGTAAGGAAGTCTATGATGAAAAGTATTATGAAATTTATCACTCTGTTAGTCCCAATGCTACTTGTATCACTTAGTGTGCAAAGTGGCGGCCACACTGGTGGACACGGAGAGTCAAAAGAAGATCTTATCGCAAGAGCTATGTCTGCTGGACCTACAAATATGACAAAAAATGCCACTATCGTAGGGATGGATGGACATACTGTGCTGCAAGAAGGAAATAACGGCTGGACTTGTATGCCTGGAATCCATGTTATTCCTGGTGACAAACACCCAATGTGTAATGATGCTGTTTGGCAGCATTGGATGCATGCTATCGCTAATGGTGAAGAATTCACAACTGATAGAGTTGGTCTAGGCTACATGCTGCAAGGTGATGCACATGTCAGTAACACAGATCCTGGTGCAACTGACCCTAAAAATGGTGATGTATGGATCGAAGAAGGTCCTCACCTTATGGTTATAGTACCTGTAGATCTACTTAAGGGTGTATCAACTGACCCGTACAATGGTGGACCATATGTAATGTGGAAGGATACTCCTTACGCACACATTATGTTTCCAACACAAAATAAGTAAATTAGTTTAGAAAAACAATAAGGCCCATTTTACTGGGCCTTATTGTTAATTTACTAAAAACACCAGTTCATAAATTCCGAGAGATCGAACTCAAACAGTTTATCATCACTATTTAATCAAAACCCTCTCCTTTTTCACTGCTCAAAACCAAAATAAATCTATGACCTTTCCTAGGTTTCAGACTGCCACTCTACCTCTCCTCCAATATCTTCATTAAATCAATATCGTAATTCGTAGCTTTAGCTCATATATTGGCATTAGCCAT
>CAJWKF010000013.1 GCA_913042265.1 uncultured Gammaproteobacteria bacterium | reverse complement strand
TTCTTTTAACTCTGGTGCATCAAAAGTATTTGTTGCATCCGCAGCATCTACATCAATTGCCGGCGGTCTTCTGGCCCTTGCTGTTAAATAATTCTTCGCTGTGTTAATTGCAATTCTATACAACCACGTATAAAAAGCACTATCTCCTCTAAAGTTTGGGATGGCCCTATAAGCTTTTATAAAAGCCTCTTGAGCTACATCTTGTGCTTCTATAGGATCATGAACAAAACCTGTGATCACATGCACAATCCGCTGCTGATATTTCATTATCAACACATCAAATGCACGTTTATCCCCACCCTGTACACGCTCTACTAGCTCTTGATCCATGCTCATCGTGTATCTCGGTTACTTCCGATTTTTCGGAAATTATTATTCTTTTCGATTTTGACCAGCAAGGCCATGATTTGTTCCCAAATTGACAATTAACAATATGCAGCTTATTACTTTGTAGAAAAAATTATAATAAATAAATAGGCTATCTGATGCGCCTTTACTAAACAATATACATAGATTGACAGCATCTTATCAAAAGAAATTCTTCACTTTCCCCACCAAAGTTTGTATTCGCTGATATATAATCAAATTTAGGTTATTAATTAGCAAGTACACTATTTATATACATGGCAACACATTCTGACTTTGACATCTTAATTATTGGCAGTGGTACTGCAGGCCTTACGCTAGCCTTGCAACTTGCAGCTCACGCTCGTGTTGCTGTCCTATCGAAAGGTCAATTACAAGAAAGTGCCTCTTTGTATGCGCAAGGGGGTATTTCTGTGGTGTTAGACCAAGCTGATTCAATAGAATCACATATCAACGATACTTTAACTGCTGGCGCGGGATTATGTGATGAGGGTAGCGTTCGTTTCACCGTCGAGAACGCACGTGAGAGTATTGAATGGCTTATAGAGCAGGGCGTGTCATTTACCAAAGATGGACTAACCTCTGAAACATACCATCTAACGAAAGAAGGTGGCCATAGTCATCGTAGGATCATTCATTCAGCAGATGCTACTGGTCGAGAAGTCGAAACGACATTGTTAGCAAAAGCAGTTGCCCACCACAATATTGTATTGTTTCCATTTCACATAGGAATAGAGTTAATCACCACTCGTAAGCAACAGAGCGAGTCCGAAAACAGCTGCCTAGGCTGTTATGTACTAGATATTAAATCAGATTCAACCCATTCATTTGTTGCACCCATCACCGTCATGGCAACTGGTGGTGCTGGTAAAGTTTATCTTTATACTAGTAATCCAGATGTGTCCACCGGAGATGGTATTGCCATGGGTTGGCGAGCAGGCTGTGACGTTGCCAATATGGAGTTCATTCAATTCCACCCAACATGCCTTTACCATCCTAAAGCTAAGTCCTTTCTCATTAGTGAATCATTGCGTGGCGAGGGAGCGAAACTTCTTTTAGCAAATGGCGATCACTTTATGTCACGGTTTCATGATCTAAAGGAGTTGGCACCAAGGGATGTTGTTGCAAGAGCTATTGATTATGAAATGAAACGTTTAGGTGATGATTGCGTCTACTTAGACATAAGCCACAAGCCTCGTGAGTTTATTGAGTCTCATTTTCCAACTATTTATCAACGATGTCTTGAACTTGGCATAGATATGACTCGTGACCCAATCCCAGTTGTGCCGGCTGCACATTACACTTGTGGTGGGCTAGTTGTAGACAGAGAAGGACAAACTAATATTAAAGGTCTTTACGCTGTGGGGGAAACGGCCTCTACCGGCTTGCATGGTGCTAACCGCATGGCTAGTAATTCATTATTAGAGTGCCTGGTTTATGCTAATTCAGCTGCAAAGCATATCCGCAGTCAATTGCCCTTTCAACACTATCAACCAATCATCCCTGACTGGGATGCTAGCCGGGCTCGCCCCGCTAAAGAGGCCATTGCCATTAGTCATAACTGGGATGAATTACGTCGGTTTATGTGGGATTATGTTGGCATTGTTCGTACTGATGATAGGCTGCTGCGAGCCCAATCACGCCTTAGCTTATTGCAGCAAGAAATTAATGAGTATTACCAACAACATCATATCACCAGTGACTTACTCGAACTGCGTAATTTGGCAGATGTTGCTGAACTTATTATTCAGTCAGCATTAAAAAGAAAAGAAAGTCGTGGTTTACATTACACGCTGGACTATCCAAATATCAATACTAAAGACAGTGCTCAAAACACAATTATTGCTGGAAAACACTGAGCCAAGAGAACATTGCTGTTTAATCTTGTAATCGCTTACCCAATGTTATTAGCTTTGTTTACAAAACTATTGTTTTTTTAAGCTACAATAATTACACAAACAAAACAATAAGATAAAATATGACGGCATTTATGCAAAACCTAATTCCACAAACCACGAGTAATGGAAGTAATTATAGCGGTTTAAGTAATAGCAACTGCTTTATGTTGCTTGAGCAGCTAGGTCTCATTTCAGTATCTGGCGATGATGCTCAGGTTTATTTACAAAGCTTACTCAGTAACGACATAAAGTTACTTAATATCAATGACAGTCAATATAGTAGTCTTTGCACCCCTAAAGGACGTTTGCTTGCTTTTTTTCTCATTATTCGTGCAGATGAGAATACCTACCAACTAATTTTACCCCACGGTCTTTGTGAAGCCATAAAAATGCGACTGACCATGTATATACTGAGGTCAAAAGTCACTGTGACCAATGTTTCTGAAAATTTTACTTGCATAGGGTTGACACAAAATAAACCAAATCTATCAAGTAGCAGCAGTTATCACATACTACCCAGCATATTTCATCGCGGCATAATAATTAGTCACACTTCTAAAGTTGAGGCCTTATGTGGTTCTTTCATTCAACAGCACTACCAGCCAATGTCACCTAGTTATTGGGAGTGGCTAGATATCACATCCGGTATTGCTAAAATCGAACTTAAAACTCAAGAAAAGTTCACACCTCAACAACTCAACCTAGACATTACAAAGGCCGTCAACTTTCAAAAAGGCTGCTATCCAGGCCAAGAGGTTGTAGCTCGCTTACATTATTTAGGTAAGGCAAGTCGGCGTTTATTCACTGCTAAGGCAAATACAACAGTTCTACCTGAAGCCGGCAGCGAAGTAAAAACAAACGAAGGTCAAGTTGCTGGACATATCGTTTCATCACAGCAACAAGGACAAGAGGGTTTGATATGTTTAGTCAGTCTCAAGCTCTCTTGTTATGAATCTAGTTTATTAATTGACCAAACCCCAATATATTTAACAAGTGGCCTTGTGGACTAGGCTTTGAAGTAGCTCAAGGTGATGGGTTCTGGTATTTCTTGTGGATTTCTTCAATATCAAACTTTAATTCTTCACTTAACTGGATATCAACACTAGCTATATTACTTTCCAGTTGCAACATCGTAGTAGCCCCTATGATGTTACTAGCAACAAAGGCTTGTTCATTGACAAAAGCAAGCGCCATTTGTGCAGGATCTAACCCGTACCTAATAGCTAAGTCAACATAACTCGTAGTTGCAGAAATTCCTTGCTCGCTGCTATATCTTGCATAGTTAGGCCATTTGGTAATCCTTGCTCCAGCAGGCTTTTTATTATTTAAATATTTCCCACTCAGCACACCAAATCCTAAGGGCGAGTATGCCAATAAACTGACATTTTCCCTATGACTAATTTCAGCATTCCCTATTTCATAGCTACGATTTAATAAGTTATATGGATTTTGTACTGAAACAATAACAGGCAAACTATACTCTTTTGCTAAAGTCAGAAACTGCATGATCCCCCATGGAGTTTCATTTGATAGGCCTATATATCTAATTTTTCCTGCATCAATTTGTTTTTTGAGTGCACATAAAGTTTCAGTTATTGGCGTTAGGAAGGCTTCTTCCTCTCCAGCTTTGTAACCTAGTTCACCAAAATAATTAGTATTTCGCTCCGGCCAATGCAACTGATATAAGTCAATATAATCTGTTCTTAAACGCTTTAAACTCGCCGATACTGCTTGAGTTATATAATCTTCAGTAAATCGTGTTTTACCACCACGAATATGTTTAACCCATTCACCTCCTCCCGCAATTTTACTTGCCAAAATAATCTCATTTCGCCTACCCCGCGAAGAAAGCCATGAGCCTATAATAGATTCAGTCTTACCGTACGTCTCAATCTTGGGAGGAATAGCGTATAGCTCTGCACTGTCAATGAAATTAACACCTTGAGCAATGGCATAATCTAGCTGCCGATGGCCTTCTTTTTCAGTGTTTTGCTCACCATATGTCATCGTTCCCAAACAAATAATACTGACATTGATTCCTGAATTCCCGAGCGATTTATAACGCACTAACGGCCCCTTTTTCTACAAAAAAATAATATACTACTTACACATGCTGATAAAACATAACCTTAATCACTTTAAAAATTCTTTTCATTTTCTAAAAGTCTTATGCCAAACTCCATAAAAGCTTATCACGATGCAATAAATTCTATTTCACAACGTGATGACCGTTCATTACCAGTAAAGGATTTATTAATCTGGGAAGATAAGCTAAAAAAACTTACTTGTTATTACGCCCCCTTTGAGCATGTTAATCCACAGGCTAAAATTATTATTGTCGGAATAACACCCGGTAGAACTCAAATGAACCGGGCGCTTAATGCGCTGAAATATACTATGGACAACTCTCATGATGTAAATCAAACCATCGATACAATATTTAAAACAGTTAAAAAACATGCTAGCTTGAGTGGAAGTATGAGGCCCCGTATTGTTGCAATGCTTAACCGCCTTGGTTATGCCAAATTATTGGGCATTAAATGTTGTAGTACCCTATGGGGGGATGACAACCACCTTGTTCATTTTTGTTCCGTACTAAAATATCCTGTTTTCGTTACTGGCGCCGATTATTGCGGTCAGCCCAAATTATTCAACACTTCTAAACTAGTTCAGCTCCTCTTCGAAGAATTTGTACAGGATATGAGAGCTATAAACCCCAAGGCTGTAATTGTCCCTTTGGGAGCAATGGTTGCGGATGTTTTAAACACGCTCCAGCACAATGGCCATATTCTTCAACGGCTGACCACTTTTGAAAATAAGGTTATTGCACCACCACACCCCAGTGGCGCTAATGCTGAGTCTATTGCCTTGTTATTAAGAGAAGATTACCCCACACTTACTAACTATCAAGACGAGATGTATAAACAATACCTCTTAAAAAAAAGTTGGTTGAAGAAAAAAAATGCTAAGGCTCAACCAAAAAACCGCTACAAAAAAATGCGCGCTGCCCGCTGGCAAGCTATGCTTCTTGTTCGCAAGGCCTATAGCCTTTAGTAGAAACCCTGAGAATGACTATACAAACTAACAACCCCCTACATGGCTTAACCCTCGAAATGGTTCTTGTTACATTAGTCGACCATTTTGGCTGGCAAGAGTTAGGTATCCGTATTAACATTCGCTGCTTCACTAGTGAGCCCTCCATCAAATCCAGTTTAAAATTCTTACGAAAAACACCCTGGGCCCGCCTAAAAGTCGAAGAACTATATTTGGTACATTCCCGTAATGAATGAAGCTAAAAAAAATCAACCCAAAATTAGCGTGATGGGTAGTGGTTGGCTAGGTCTCCCACTAGCGAAACACCTTGTCGAAAGTGGTTATTGCGTTAATTTATCTACAAGGAACAAAAGTAAGTTTTCATTACTAAAACTAGCTGGAGCAAGACCATTCATCTTCGAAATTGATGATATTAATGATCAAATGGCAGAATTTCTCATAGCAGATACCTTGATTATTAACATCACCTCTAAAGCTCTGACGAGTTTTCAAAGTCTTATTCCATTCATAGCACAATCACCTATCAAGCATGTCCTTTTCATAAGCTCAACTTCAGTTTACAAAAATAACAATAGAGTGGTAACTGAAGACGATGGTGATGAATCAGCCGAATCACCCTTGTATCAAATAGAACAGTCTTTTCAAAATTGCCCGGACTTTGACAGCACAATTTTAAGACTTAGCGGTTTAATTGGCTATCAGCGCCACCCAGGAAAGTTTTTTGCCCATAATAAACCTGTTTCAAATCCAAATGCACCGGTAAATTTAATTCATCGAGATGATTGTATCGGCTTAATAATCACGATTATCAAAAAAAGTGCTTGGTGTGAGGTGTTTAATGGCTGTGCAGATACTCATCCAAAAAAGCGCGACTTTTATGGCTACGCCCGTCAATTATTAAATGAACCTCCGCCTTTATTTGCAGAGAGCACAGAAAACCAGTACAAAATTGTTAGTAATGATAAAATCAAAGCACAAATAGGTTATAAGTTTCTTTACCCTGACTTAATGAACATTCACTTTAAAAAAATGGTTGATAAAAATGGCTGAAATCATATACAAATGTCCTTGTACCAGTGGCAAACTTTATCCGGACTGTTGTGAATTGGTGCATAAAGGAGAAATTGATACACCCGATGCTGAGCATACTGTTCGTGCTCGTTATACTGCTTATTGCTATGGTAATATTGGCTACTTAGTTGATACAACGCACCCTCGGAAGCGACGCATCGGAGATTCATTTTCATTATCAAAATTAATCAAAAAAACTCGTTGGCTCGGCCTTAAAATAGTTAGTTATGAAGCTGGTGAAGAGGTGTCTTACGTTGATTTCGTCGCTTATCGTCTAGAAAATGGCCTCATAGCACAGCAGCATGAGCGTTCTAAGCTTGTGTTGATTGAAAGTAAATGGTTCTACTTCGAGGGCGAAGACCTCCCCGCCTTAAAATTAGAGCGAAATGGACCTTGCTTTTGTGGAAGTGGTAAGAAATTTAAAAAATGCCACGAAACCTTACCAGCCAAAATAGAAGCGATGTAGGCTAAGCAGCCTGAACTGGTATCGAGTGACGCGTTTGCGTTATGACGTTCTTTTCATCAAGATAAACTAACGTAGGCTTGTAAGTCGCAACCTCAATTTCATCTATGTTTGCGTAAGCACAAATGATAATCCTATCGCTAGGCGCAGCTTTATGAGCTGCAGCACCATTAACTGAAACGATCCGAGAACCGGCTTCAGCTTTTATAGCATAAGTTGTGAAGCGCTCACCATTAGTAACATTATAAATTTGTATTTGCTCGTATTCATGGATACCTGCTACTTTCAATAAGTCGCTGTCAATGGCACATGACCCCTCATATTCAAGCTCAGAATGAGTGACACAGGCCCGATGTAATTTTGTTTTTAATAACGTTAGTTGCATAGAGAGCTAATAATAGAAGAAATTAAACCTATTATCGCTTTTTAGCCGATATCAATCAAGGTGGCAAGCGATATTATCAATGAGCCTTATTTGTCCTAATTTCGCTGCCACCATAATTCGAAGACCCTTGTCTTGATGATTAGCTGGCATTAAATTAGTTTCATTACAAATCTCCACATACTCCGGGGCGAAACCACGCCTTTTTAAAACTTGTTCTGCCTGAAGGCAAAGCTGAGTATAGTCTTGTTCACCCTGACAAAGTTGCAGCTTTACTATCTCTAAATTGTTATAAACTTCTGCTGCGAGAATTCGTTCAGAGCTACTTAAATATTTATTGCGAGAGCTCATCGCCAACCCACTCGGCTCACGATACGTCTTGCCGCCGATAATTTCGATAGACATATTTAGATCTTGCGTTAACTTTTTAATAAGCAATAACTGTTGATAATCTTTTTCGCCAAAAACCGCAGTATCCGGAAGAACCATATTAAATAGTTTACTGACAACTGTAGCCACTCCTTCGAAGTGACCTGAACGATGATGACCACATAATATTTCACCTATCACTGGCACAGTGACTTTAGATTGTTCCCTCAATCCATTCGGGTACATCGTGTCCAAATTAGGAGTGAAAACCAAATCGCAACCTACAGAGGATAATTTTTTCAAATCAACTTCAAGTGTTCTTGGATAGTCGTATAAGTCTGTTTTATCATCAAACTGGAGGGGGTTTACAAAAATACTAACAACAACCTTGTCGGCCTTAATTTTAGCGTGATTTACGAGAGATAAATGACCAGAGTGAAGATTCCCCATAGTGGGAACTAGCCCTATCGAAAGCCCTTTTTGACGCCATGATAAGACCTTTCCTCTCAAGTCTTGGACCGATGTTACTGTATCCATTAATATTGCTGGTCCTCATTCGGAAATTTACCAGATTTGACCGCATCTACATAGTCTGAAATAGCTGTAGAAATATTTTTGCCATTGATTAGAAAATTCTGACTAAAGCGAGGTCTTTTACCTGGTGTAATACCCAGCATATCGTATAAAACTAAAACTTGACCGTCACATTCAATACCAGCACCAATTCCAATAACTGGAATATCAACAGCAGCTGTAATTACTTTGCTTAATGTTGCAGGCACACATTCTAATACCAGCATCCCTGCACCTGCTTGCGCTAGTTGTTTAGCTTCTTTAACCAGAGATTTGGCATCCTCTGGATCACGACCCTGTACCCGGTAGCCCCCTATATGATGAACTGACTGGGGTAATAATCCAAGGTGACCGCATACTGGAATACCACGCTCTACTAATTGTTTTACTATACTAATGTTGACGGTCCCTCCCTCTAACTTAACCATTTGTGCTCCCCCTTTCGCCATTAATAGAGCTGCGTTACTGATCGCTTGATCGGCATTGGCATAACTCATAAAAGGCATATCGGCTATCACAAATACCTCTCCGCTTCCTCGCACTACATTTTGTGTGTGATAAACCATTTCATCAACCGTGACAGGCAAAGTACTTTCCTGGCCCTGTATAACCATGCCTAAGGAGTCTCCAACTAATATGACATCTATACCCGCTTCTTCTAATATCCTACTGAAACTTGCATCATAAGATGTTAATACTGCAATTTTCTCACCTGAATCTTTCATCTGCCTTAATTGCGTTATTGTTAGGCGGCTCATTTCGAATTTCCCATGACGGGTAAAGGATTATAGTAATGACGGCCACTATGACTATGATTGATTTGGCTAATTAAATTCTCATAATCTTGCTCACTGTCCACTAAATTAATTTGCTCTGCATTCACTATTAACAGGGGTGAAGCTTCATAGTAATGAAAAAAGTCAGCATAACTTTCTGTCAATCGTTGCAAATATGCATCTTCAATACGCTGTTCATAACTTATTCCACGTTGTGAAACCCTATTTTTTAAAACAGAGAGAGGTGCTTGCAAATAAATAACTAAATCAGGCTTTCGACTCTGCATCGTCAAATTATCGTAAACCAGATTATATAAAGCCAGTTCATCATCATCTAAGGTTATTTGAGCAAATATCCGATCTTTATCGATCATAAAATCTGAGACTTGTAAGTCATTAAACAAATCATCTTGCTGTAAATTTTTGCTTAACTTTATACGTTGCATTAAAAAGCTGAGCTGCGTTGGAAGAGCAGATTGGCGTGGATGGGTATAGAATTTTTCTAAAAAAGGATTTCGTTCTGGTTCTTCAAGTAAGGTTGTCCCTGAGAAACTCGTAGCGAGGCGATTAGCTAGATGTGTTTTCCCCACACCTATCGGACCCTCAACAACAATATAACGATGTGGCAACGTTGTTTTTACATTCATTTACTTTCCAATCGCTCTAAACCGTTACGTGGACAATCTGCTAATAAGTTTATAAGCAGTCCTTTACCAGGGATTGAAATATCAGCGTCAATTTCTGCTAAAGGATAAACCACAAATGCACGCTCGCCTATGCCTGGGTGAGGTACTTTTAACCTAGCATCTGCTATAAGCTCATCATCATATAGTAACAAATCTAAGTCGATTGTTCGCTCACCCCAGTGCCTTCCCCTCACCCTACCCTGCTGTTGTTCAATTTGCTGCAAACAATCAAGAAGATAATGTGGTGTTAATAAGGTTTCTAACTCAGTGACAGCATTAATATAGTCAGGCTGATCTTGAGGACCCATGGGTGGACTTTTATACATTGATGAACTTGCTATGACATGTGTTTTTGGTAGTATCCTTAGAGCCTGTTGCGCAGCATTAACTTGACCTTCAGGATTATCTACGTTGCTGCCTATACCAATAAAAACACGCATTATACTTTATTTTCAGCTACTTTCGTAACGCTCGGTTTTCTTTTCCGCCGACGTTTCTTTTGCTTATCAGGTGCTAAGGCAGCTACCATCTTTTGTTGTTCATCTTCCGTAGAAAATTGAAAAGCTGTCCACCACTCAGCTAACTCTTCATAAGGCTCTCCTGAATCAACACGGAGTAGTAAGAAATCATATGCTGCACGGAACTTAGGATGCGATAGAAGCCTATAACCACGTTTTCCTTGTCGCATATTTAACCTTATCTGCATTATCCAGATATCTTTCGTAACCAAAGTAAATCGTTTTGGAATAGCGACTCGCTGTACTTGCCTTGAAATAACATTTATTGCTGCCTGTTGTAATGCAGGGATGGCTGAAATATTATGGTCTTGATTCTGTTGCCATTCCCTCGCAACAGGGCCCCACAAGATAGCTGCAAACAAAAAAGCTGGTGTTACTGGTTTTGATTCTTCAATACGCTTGTCAGTGTTTTCTAATGCTCTATTGAGTAACTTCACAGCCAGTCCTTCCGGCTCCATCTTCAATATATTCCCAGACTTAGGGAAAAGAAGATCGAATATACCGTATTGAACAAGCAAATTATGTGTCGGAACCGCATTACCTGTTAAATAAAGCTTCAAACACTCGTCAAATAAGCGTGCAGCAGGAATATTCACTAGTAGCTTTGCTAGTCTAGGTAAGTGATAGGCAGTGTTTTCATCAAGCTTAAGATTTAACTTACCTACAAATCTTATGGCTCTCAGCATACGTACTGGATCTTCACGATACCTTGTTTCAACATCACCAATCAGACGAATTTTACCAGCTTGTAAATCAGCAATACCACCAGTGTAATCAATTATTGAGAAATCTCTGATATTATAATACAAAGCATTAATCGTAAAGTCACGACGCCATGCATCTTGTTCTAATGTTCCGAAGACATTATCCTGAACGATCTTACCTTGCTCATCAATATGCTGTGTTGCTTCAGGTGGAGCCCTAAATGTCGCAACTTCAATAACATCTCTTCCAAAGCCAACATGGACTAACTTAAAACGCCTGCCTATTAGACGACTTTTACGAAACAAACGATTTACCTGCTCAGGTGAAGCATCAGTGGCGACATCAAAGTCTTTGGGTTTATGACCTAATAAAAGGTCACGTACACAACCACCAACTAGGTAGGCTTCATAACCAGCATCTTTGAGACCATACAATACTTTTAAGGCTTGCGAACTCACCTGAGAGCGCGACAAAGTGTGTTCACTTCGAGGCACAACCAATGGCGCAGCATCCTGTATCAGTTGATGTTCAGTTGCTTCGCTTAACTCCATAGTTGGACGTCTTCGAAAAATTTTATTTAAAAATGACATTAATAGTTATCATACCATGCCTACTCTAATTAGCAGCGCCATAATAATGAGTAATATGCCATTCAAGCATCATGATTTGTGAGCGTGTATCGCTTGTTTTACAGGCTTAAATGAGCGGCGGTGAATCACTGTTACGCCCAATTTCATTAAAGCATCTTGATGCATTTTTGTTGGATAGCCTTTGTGTTGTGCAAAACCATATCCAGGGAAATATTCTTCCATTAATATCATTTCTTTATCACGAGACACTTTCGCTATGATTGATGCCGCTGAAATAGCAGGTTCTGTTTGATCCCCTTTAATAATAGTGGTCACTGGACACATTAAATTTGGTGCTTGATTGCCATCTATTAAGGCATGGGTAGGTAGTACCCCCAAACCTTCAACTGCTCTTTTCATTGCTAATAACGTAGCTTGTAATATATTAAGTTGATCAATTTCTTCTGGTTCTGCCCGACCAATTGCCCACGACAGAGCATGTTGCTTAATAATAACTGCTAGAGATTCACGGCGCTTTTCAGTTAATTTTTTAGAATCGGCTAAGCCCATGATCGGCCTTCTCGGATCGAGAATAACTGCTGCAGTCACCACCGGCCCGGCTAGAGGACCCCGTCCTACCTCATCAACCCCTGCAATATAACTGGGCGAATCTTCTTTGTTAAAACTCATTGACCTAACTTCACGAGAATCTGCTCAGCTGCATTTTTGGCCCCACCAGGCGGTCCAAGTGATGAACGCACTTCCTCTCCAATCTTTTCGGCGACAACTTGGCTATCAGGTCGCGTCAACTTATCGTGTAGCTCTTCTTCTAAACGCTCAACAGTTACTTCATCTTGTATCACTTCAGTGATTAGCTTCTTACCTGTGACAATATTGCATAACCCTACGTATGGTATTTTTACTAATCGGCTCATAATTCCATAAGTCATTGGTGATACTCGATAACAAATAAAATGCGGAACGTTTAACAAAGCTATTTCTAGCGTCACCGTTCCAGAAGCTGCAACGATTACATCACACGCTGACGTTAATTCGTAGAAGTCGCTCGAAACAACCCGAATAGATATAGGTGCATCAGATAAAATAGAAGTAAATATAGACGCATCCAGACCAGGCGCAATAGGTAAAACAAATTGGAGATCAGGGTGCTTTTGATGCAGTAGACTTCCTGCTTGAATCATTAAGGGTAACAGTATCTCAACTTCGGCACGACGGCTACCAGGAAATAAGCCGATGACTTTATGGCCCTCATCTATTCCAAGCTTTTTTTTGGCTTGTTCGGTAGTTAACATTCTTTGAACAGCGTCAATCAGCGGGTGACCAACACATTTTACTAGAACACCTTTTTCCTCATATATAGGTACTTCAAACGGAAATAATACCAACATCTCGTCAACAACTCGTTTGATTGATTTTACGCGACCTTTTCGCCATGCCCATACTTTAGGGCTAATGTAATACACCACCGGAATCGATAGCCTTTTAGCTTCTTTAGCCAGTTTCATATTAAAGCCTGGATAATCCACTAAAACTAACAAATCTGGCTTCTGTGTCTTTAACAACTCAACCATTTGATTAAAAACTTGATTTAAGTAGCGATAGCGTTTTAGCACCTCTAATAAGCCCATAACTGCAAGCTCTGAAAAATCGATAACAACGTCCATGCCTGCCGCTCGTAGATTATCACCGCCAATACCACTGACTATGATGTTAGGAGCTTTCTTTTTTAACTCTGTAATAACTCGTGCGGCATGTGCCTCTCCGGAAGCCTCACCCACAACCAGCATGATGTGTTTATTGATCAATCTTCTTTTGGTCCTTTGGCATAACCAACTAACTCTAAGCCAAAGCCAGATAACCCTGTCAATTTGGTTGGCGTACCCATTACACGCATTTTTTTAACTCCTAGCTCTGCCAATATTTGAGCGCCAACACCAAAAGTGCGCATATCCCAACCCATTTTAGTTCCAGTTAATATTTCACTCCTATCCTGCTGCTGATAAAGTTCAACTTTATCAGCTAAGCGTTTGTTTTGTTGGGGCTGTCTTAACACCACAAGAACACCCTTACCTACGCGTTGAATTTCAGTCATCACCTGATCTAGAGGCCAGTGAACTGAGTCTCGTGTAGCACCTAATAAGTCATTTAGAGGGTCGGCCATATGAACTCTAACTAATGTTTCCTCTTCCATTTCAATATCGCCACACACAAGCGCAAGATGGACTTGTCTGTTAACAGTATCTTGGAAGCTAATAAGTTCAAAATCACCTTGCTCTGTAGGCATGTGACATCTTGATAACTGTTGAATTGTCATCTCATTTTCTAAACGATAACTAATTAAGTCAGCTATAGTGCCAATTTTTAGTTGATGGAGCTCAGCGAAACTTTCCAAATCAGCCCTTCTTGCCATACTGCCATCCTCATTGAGTATTTCAACAATCACTGCCGATGGTACTTTTCCTGACAATTGCGCTAAATCACAACCTGCTTCAGTATGACCTGCCCGTGTTAGGACTCCACCTAATTGTGCTTTTAATGGAAAGACGTGGCCCGGCTGAACTATATCCTCAGCTTTGGCTTCCGGATTAACTGCAGCTTGAATAGTTAATGCACGATCAGATGCTGATATCCCGGTCGTGACGCCATGGGCAGCTTCAATAGATACTGTGAAGTTTGTCGAGTAGGCTGCTTGATTGTCAGAAACCATTGGTGTCAACCGCAGCCTTTTGCAATGTTGTTCTGTCAATGTAAGACAGATTAAACCTCTTCCAAAGCGCGCCATAAAATTAATATCTTCAGCTGTCACACACTCTGCAGCCATGACTAGGTCACCCTCGTTCTCTCTATCCTCATCATCCATGATGACAACCATTTTACCTTCTTTAAAATCTTCGATAATTTCAGCAGTTGTATTTAACTTCATTATTTCAAAAACCCATTTTTGAGCAATTTACTGTGTGTAATATTGCTTTTCTCTCCAGGTATCAGTCGCTCTAAATAGCGAGCAATCAAGTCCACTTCCAAGTTAACGCGTGTGCCAACCCGATAATCTTTAATTATAGTTTCTTGTAAGGTATGTGGAATGATATTCACCTCGAAGATATCCTCTGACACTGAGTTCACAGTTAAACTAACACCATCAATACAAATAGAGCCTTTTTCAGCTATATAACGTTCTAAATTACTAGGTACTCTGAACTGAAATATAATTGAGCGTGCAGAAGTTTCTCTTTTTACACATTCACCCATACCATCAACATGGCCACTAACGAAATGGCCACCAAGTCGATCACTTACTGACAATGCTTTTTCCAAGTTTATCTCTGAACCTGCTTTAGCTGTTCCTATACTACTTCGCTCCAGCGTTTCTTTTGACACATCAAAACATATGCAATCACTTTGCATAAAAACCACAGTCAAACAAACACCATTGACCGCAATACTGTTTCCCAACTTAACATCATTTAACTCTAGTTTTTGTGCCGCCACTTCAAGGCGAACATCTCCGCCTTTTTCTTTGACAGAGACTACTTTCCCAAGTGCACCAATAATACCGGTAAACATATTAATTATTCCTATTGATATTTCAAATGTCTAGAAACTCATCCGTATACCGGATAAGCGGTGATACGCCAATCTGTTCCTACAGGACGAATATCCGCAATATTTAAAGCTATGTTCTGTGACATCTTTTGTAAAGCCGGAAGATGAAATAGACCTTGCGCACTATCACCCAATAATTTAGGCGCCATATAAATAACTAATTCATCAATTAAACCTGCTTGAATCAGTGCCCCATTAAGTTTTGCTCCCGCTTCGACCATAACGTCATTTATTTCACGCTCCGCTAACCGAATCATCAGCTTCTTCAGATCAACATGTCCTCTATCACTCTCAATGACCATTGGGTTCACTCGCTTTTTATCTGAGGGTTTTATACTCACGATCAACGTCTCGGCTTCTGAATTAAAGATCTTAGCTTTGAGAGGTGTTCTCAAATTACTATCAATGACAATTCTTAGTGGTTGGCGAACCACTTCCCCCTCGGGATACCATCCTTCAGGCCTGACACTCAAACGCGGGTCATCAGTTAATACCGTGCCAATACCTGTCAGTATCGCCGAACTTTGTGCTCTTAATTTTTGTACATCTTGCCGCGCATCCTGACTTGTGATCCATTGGCTTTCACCTGAGGCCATTGCAGTTTTACCATCAACACTCATGGCTAGTTTACTACGAATATATGGCCTACCCAACCGCATTCGTTGACAAAACCCTTGGTTTAACTTTTCCGCTTGCTCTTCCAACACACCGAGAATAACTTCAATACCCGCCTGTTTTAGCTTTTCGATACCACGGCCTGCTACCTGGGGATTTGGATCTTTCATAGCGATAATCACGCGTTTAATACCTGCTTTAATTATGGCATCTGAACAGGGCGGAGTCCTGCCATCGTGACAGCAAGGCTCAAGAGTAATATAACAATCAGCACCTTTTGCTTCTTTTTGATTAAGCTGCATTAATGCATTAACTTCTGCATGGGCTTGGCCAGCTCTACGGTGCCAACCTTCAGCCAGTATCAGTTCATTCTTTGCAATGACACAACCAACTCTTGGGTTGGGTGCTGTAGTAAATACCCCACGCTCGGCCAATAATAATGCTCGCGCCATTAAGGATTCTCGTGACATCAAATACTAATTACGTACTTCACGAAAATATAAACTATTATCAGTTTTGACGGACTCGTTTGTACATTTCCTAATCCAGTCCTTCCTTGTGTATAGGATCACTTCCTGATTGAAGGTGTAATTTAAAAGAATCTCTTGAAACATAGAGCTACTCCTTTGATGAAGGCTCTGCAAGACCTTCCATTCGTTCAATTTCTTCACGAAAAGCATTTACATCCTGAAAGCTTCGATATACTGATGCAAAACGAACATAAGCAACTTCATCTAGTTTGTGTAATGCATCCATCACCCAGTCTCCAACTAGTCGGCTAGGAACCTCTCTATCTCCTGTGGCTCTTAACTGGTGGATAATTCCTTTTACAGCACTATCGACAGCATCAATACTAACAGGCCTTTTTTCAAGGGCTCTTAGGAAGCTTGCTCGTAATTTGTTTTCGTCAAATAAAGCTCTGGATTCATCACGCTTTATCAACCGAGGTAATATTAGCTCAGCTGTTTCATACGTAGTAAAGCGTTCATTACAGTCAGTGCAAAGCCTTCGTCTTCTAATAGAGTCCCCTTCGGCTGAAAGCCGAGAGTCGATAACTTTTGAGTCATCTGCACCACAAAATGGACAACGCATATATTACAGCCCTTTAATTTGTCAATGCGCCATTGCGCAGACAATGTAGATACTGACTTTACCCATTAAACACAGATTATGAATAAACAGGGTGTGTTTGGCAAATGCCTTTCACTTGCTCTCTGACACTTTTAACTACAGTCTCATTTCCACCGCTGCTAATCACATCACACATCCAACCCGCCAAAACCTTACAATCTTGCTCATTAAAACCACGGGTCGTAACTGCTGGGGTTCCGATACGGATACCTGAAGTGACAAAAGGAGATTGTGGATCATTTGGAACAGAATTTTTATTAACAGTGATATGAGCATCTCCCAACCAAGCATCGATATCTTTTCCCGTTAGGCCAGCATCAATAAAGCTCACTAAGAACAAATGATCATCAGTACCTTTAGATATTACATCATAGCCTCTCGTCATAAATACTTCGGCCATAGCTTGTGCATTTTTAATTACTTGTTGCTGATAGATTTTAAAATCGGGCAGCATCGCTTCTTTAAAAGCCACTGCCTTTGCTGCAATCACATGCATCAACGGACCACCTTGATACCCTGGGAAAACAGCTGAATTTAATTTCTTTTCAATCGCTGCATTTGATTTAGCTAAAATCAAACCTCCTCGTGGACCACGTAACGTTTTGTGTGTAGTAGTAGTAGTTACATCAGCAATTTGTACTGGGCTGGGATACACATCGGCAGCGACTAAGCCTGCTATATGGGCCATATCAACAAGTAAGTAGGCACCTACTGAGTCAGCAATTTCACGAAACCGTTGCCAATCAATTATTCGTGAATAAGCAGAAAAACCTGCAATTACAAGTTTAGGTTGATGTTCCTTGGCTATTGCTGCAACTTCATCATAATCTATTTCACCAGTTTCAGTATTGATACCATAAGAAACAGAATTATAAATTTTACCTGACGCGCTAACTTTTGAACCGTGGGTTAAATGGCCACCATGTTCTAAACTCATACCCAGAATCATATCGCCTGGTTCCAATAAAGCAAGGTACACAGCAGCATTAGCTTGCGAACCTGAATGAGGTTGTACATTCGCGTAATCTGCACCAAATAAGGTTTTAGCACGGTCAATAGCTAATACCTCAGCTTTATCAACATACTCACAACCGCCATAATAACGTTTACCCGGATAACCTTCAGCGTATTTATTAGTTAACAAGGAACCCTGCGCCTCTAAAACTCGAGGACTCGTATAATTTTCTGAAGCAATTAACTCAATATGATCTTCTTGGCGTTGATTTTCCGACTCAATCGCAGCAAATAGTTCATCATCAAATCCAGCGATGGTCATGTTTTTCTTGTACACAATCTTCCCCTGCTTCTACTGTAATATAAGCTACTATTCTAACCCACCAGAGACAAGTCATCTATATTGACAGTTGTTGATGTACCAACCATAAAATGGAAAATTAATACAATGAATATAGCCATAATTGGAATCGGCCTGATGGGGCAAGCATTGGGAGAGCGATTGCTGGCGCAGCAACAGTCTTTAGCAGTATACAATCGAACCCAAGATAAAACACATTCACTTCAAGAACTAGGGGCTTCTGTTGCTACATCTGCGCAACACGCTGTCTCTAACAGTAATATTTCCTTACTACTTTTAAGTGATGCTAACGCTATTAATGCTGTTTTAGATACTATAGAACCATCCACTTTCCATAACAAAATTCTAATTCAAATGGGTACTATTTCGCCATGCGAATCTAGGTCTATTGCCAAACGCTTAAATGACGCAAACGGCCTCTATTTGGAATGTCCTGTTTTAGGCAGTTTACCTGAAGCTAGGAGCGGAAAGCTTATCTTAATGGCTGCAGGTGAATATGATGTCTTTCGTAGTGCTCTTCCACTACTGACTCTAGTAGGCGAAAACCCAAGCTACTTCGGAAAAACAGGTCAAGCTTCTACTGTAAAATTAGCAATGAATCAGCTAATTGCAGGATTAACAGCAAGTTTTTCTTTGAGCTTGTCTTTAATCGAAAAAGAACAGGTTAATATTGAACAGTTTATGACTGTAGTACGTAAAAGTGCACTCTATGCACCAACTTTTGATAAAAAACTCGACCGGATGCTCAGTAATGACTTTAGTAAGCCTAATTTCCCGACTAAGCACCTCGCTAAGGATATTGAACTGTTTTTAACCGTCGCTAAAAACCTTGGAATAGAAACTTGTGCCTTAGAAGGCATCAATGAACTACTCAATAAAACCTTAGAACAAGGCCTAGCAAACACAGACTACTCTTCTATCTATGCTGGTGTTAACCCAAGTGTATTAACCAAATAGATTTTCATTAAATACTAAATAAATCGCGTTTTATTACTGTTTCAATACGATCGGGCCCTGTTGATATGATATCAATCGGAACGCCTGCTAAGCTTTCTACTCTTTCAATGTAGTTACGTGCGTTAAGTGGCAGAGACTTATAATCAGTAACTCCAGCGGTTGACTCTGACCAACCCGGCATTTCTATGTATTGTGGCATGCAGCCCTCAAACTCCTCGGCACTGAGTGGTAATACATCAATATTGTTGCCATTACGCTTATAAGCTACACACAATCTAATTGTACTCAAGCCATCGAGGACATCTAGTTTAGTCAGACACAGACCCGTAATACTGTTAATCCAACAGGCTCGCTTCAAGGCAACCATATCTAGCCAACCACATCGTCTATCTCGTCCTGTCGTAGACCCTTTTTCATTACCCACCTCAGCCAAGTGAAGTCCTACCTCATCAAATAACTCTGATGGGAATGGGCCAGCACCAACACGTGTTGTATAAGCTTTTGTTATTCCAAGCACATAGTCAATATGACATGGCCCCACACCAGAACCAGCAGCGCAAGCACCGGCAGTTGTATTTGATGATGTCACGTAAGGGTATGTGCCATGGTCAATATCTAATAATGCCCCCTGTGCTCCTTCGAACATCACATTTTCACCGGCTTTAGAATACTGTTCCAGCAGGTGAGGAATATCTGCAATCATTGGTAATAACACATCGCGCATAGATAAAGCATCATCACGTACTTGTTCAAAGCTCACGGGTGAAGACTGGTAATAATTTATCAATGAAAAGTTATGGAATGCCATAACTTCCTCAAGTTTATCCACAAAAGTTTCTATATTTCTCAAATCACCCAGCCGTAAACCACGACGTGCCACTTTATCTTCATACGCAGGCCCTATACCACGACCCGTTGTTCCTATTGCAGCTTTACCGCGGCGGCGTTCGCGCGCTTGATCGAGTGCAACGTGATAAGGCAAAATTAGTGGACATGCGGAACTTATCTTAAGACGCTTTCTAACCGGTATACCATTACCTTCCAGTTCAGACATTTCTCTCAAAAGAGCTTCCGGCGAGAGAACTACACCATTACCAATTAAGCATTGGACATGCTCACGTAAAATACCTGAGGGTATTAGGTGTAAAACTGTTTTTTTACCATCAATAACCAGAGTGTGTCCTGCATTATGGCCACCTTGGAAACGAACTACGGCAGAGACATTATCTGTTAGTAGATCTACTAATTTCCCTTTGCCCTCATCGCCCCATTGAGAACCAATTACTACTATATTCTTAGCCACTTGTCTCTGTTCCTGTTTCAACCACTACCCAGTGGCTATTTTGTTTTACTAATACTTTCTTGGTGCTTATAACCGTACCCGATAGAAGGTAGATCACTGTTTCTCCATTTTCACGTAACTGTTGAATCATGTCATGTTGCTCAGTATCGTCACACCATTGAGTTGTTATAGCTTCGTTCTCTGAAAACTTAGTAGCACTGTTGGCAACCATATCTTTTAAATCCAAGCTGAAACCTGTCGCTGGTTGAGCATGACCAAAATCTTCCCCGATACCATCATAGCGTCCGCCCATTGCTAATGCCCGTGCAGAACCTGATTGATACGCAGCGAAAACCAAACCTGTGTGATAGTCATACCCTCTGAGTTCAGCCAAATCAAAATTAACTGTCATTTTAGGTAGACGCTGACCAGCCATGCTTGAAATATCTTTGAGAGTTTTCAAGGCTTCTTTAACTGCAGCCGATGCTTTGCCTAATACCTGCTCAGCTTTAATCAACACATCCATATCGCCATTTAATTCTGATAAGGCTAAGAGCATTGAAGTGCTGTCATCAGATAATGCATATTCCGATAATAATCTTTCGATTTCAGGTAATGCTTTTCGTTGTAAAGCGCTAAATAATGCTTGTTCTTGCTCTGTGCTTAAACCTGCTTGCTCGGCTAAACCACGATATATTCCAACATGTCCAATATCTATGACCACTCTCGAATCAAACCCAATAATGGTCAAAGCTTCTACCATCAGTTGCAAGATTTCCAGGTCACTTTCTACACCTGTATGTCCATATATCTCAGCACCAAGCTGTGTAGGGTTTCGTGATGTACCCTGACAAACCGGTAGCGTTTTCAACACATTGCCAATGTAACATAGTCTTAAAACGCCTTTCTTATCACGTAATTTATGTGCTGCTATTCGTGCCACTTGTGGGGTCATATCTGCCCGGATACCTAGCAATCTACCAGACATTTCATCGATCAATTTAAATGTCTGTAACTCGAGCATTTTAGCTGGGCCCGTCAATAAAGCATCGAGGTATTCGACTATTGGGGGGGTAACTAGCTGATATCCCCATCCTTGAAGACGATCTATCAACTCACGGCGTAATTGCTCAAGACGTGCGGCGTCTTCGGGCGATACTTCATCTATTCCTTCAGGCAGGAACCAAGGTTCTGTATGACTCATTTAATCAATGTACCCAATATAGTAAAGTTAGACCTAAACACATGCTGAAAAGGCCTACAACTCTAAACGACTCATCACTCATACTCATCATTTTTTTCAGTGATCGACGAAACATTGCAGGTACAATAAAAGGCATCACACCTTCAATAATCAACATTAAAGCTATCGCTATGAGCAGATTTTCAAGTAATACTTCATTCAAACTGTTTTACTTAGTCGATGTCGATTTTTTAAAGTGGTTAAAGAACTCACCTTTTGGCTCAATAACCAACATATCATCACTATCAAAAATATTTTCATATGCCGTAAGGCGACGATAAAGCGAATAGAACTTACTATTCTGTTGATAGGCTTTAGCGTAGATATTTGTTGAACTTGCATCACCATTACCACGCAGTACTTCCGCTTCACGATTTGCATCAGCTAAAAGAATTGTTCGCCTACGATCGGCATCAGAACGAATTTTCTCGGCTTCTTCGGCACCTTGCGAACGTAGCTCTTTAGCTACTCTCTCACGCTCAGCTTCCATACGAGTATATACAGATGAACTTACTTCACTCGGTAAGTCGATACGCTTTATACGAACACTAACAATTTCAATACCAAACTTCGTTGCAACTTTATTAGCATCAAACATCATTTGGGAAACCATTGAAGTACGGTCTCCGGATACAACTTCCTGAATAGTACGTTTACCAAATTCCCCACGAAGGCCATCTTTAATAATTTGAGAGATACGTGATTGAGCTCTAGCCTCATCACCACCCATTGAACGGAAGTAAACCGCCTCATTATCAATTCGCCAAAGGATAAATGAATCCACCGAGACATTTTTCTTTTCACCTGTTAAATAACGGGCTGGTGTTGCATCTAGCGTTAATATACGGCCATCAAAGCGTTTAACATTATTCACAAAAGGTACCTTGAAATGGATACCCGGTTCGTAGTCAGCACGTTCAATCTGACCCAATCTTAATAAGATGACTTTTTCGCGCTCCTCCACAAAAAATATTGCTGAGCTAACGATAATAAATGCGGCAAGCGCCATAAAAATAATTATATTTGTACGTGCAGACATACTAACGGCCTCCTCTAGTACGTGAATCAACTGGTGGTTGGCTGTTGTTTGATGACGAGTTATTACCTGCAGGATAAGTATTTACATTGCCAAGATTTATTTTATCTTGCTGCATTGCACCCATATTCCTCATCTTATCAAGCGGTAAGTACAGCATATTATTGCTACCTTTCGTTACATCAATCATGACTTTTTGGCTCTGCGTGTAAACAGATTCCATTGACTCTAAATACAAGCGCTCTCGTGTGATTTCTGGTGCTTTTTCATATTCATTCATCACTTGTAAAAAACGACTAGTATCACCTTCAGCTTTTGCAATGACTTGTTTCTTATAAGCCTCAGCTTCTTGTACTAATCGAAATGCCGCACCACGAGCCCTTGGTACAATATCATTGGCATAAGCTTCTGCTTCATTTTTCTGGCGAACTTCATCTTCACGAGCTTTAACAACATCAGCAAAGGCTGCCTGAACTTGCTCCGGCGGTTGAACGTCTTGCATATTGACGCTGGTTATGACCAAACCCGTTTGAAGAGAATCTAACATTGATTGGAGTAAAACCTCAGTACTAGCAGCAATGGCACTTCGCCCTTCCGTCAATACAAAGTCCATTTCAGATTGGCCTACCGTCTCACGAACTGCACTCTCTGTCATTTGACGCAGTGTTAAATCTGGATTTCTGACATTGAACAAGTAAGCCTCTGCATCTTTTATTTTGTATTGCACAGCAATTTTCAAATCAACGATGTTTTCATCCTTAGTCAGCATAAGTGATTCTGAAAGTATGGTACTTCCAGATCGGCCAGTGTTAGAACGGTAACCTATTTCAGCATTCCTACTCTGCTCAACATTAACCACTTCTACTGCTTCAATAGGATATGGAATATGCCAGTGTGGGCCTGGTTGCGTGACATCGTTGAACGCGCCAAAACGCAGGACAACACCCCTTTCAGCAGGATCGACGATGTAAATACCAGACAATATCCAAACAAGAAAAGCAACAAGCAAAATTAGACCGAATCCTATGGGACCAGCATTAGACATGTCTCCCCCGTCAGGTGAAGAACCTCCAAAAAAACCGTCTAATTTACGTTTCATGTTACGTACCACTTCATCAATATCAGGTGGTCCCTGATCATTACGACCACCCCACGGATCTTTTTCACCATTACCAGGTTCGTTCCAAGCCATTTAGCACTCCAAGCTGAGAAAATTTCAGATTA
>CAJWKF010000012.1 GCA_913042265.1 uncultured Gammaproteobacteria bacterium | reverse complement strand
ATGCCGTAACAGCTAAGGCTATTATTGAGCGTCAGTTTGTTGAGGTTATTATTGCGCCTGATATTAGCAAAGAAGCTCAAAACATAATTAGTAAAAAGGCTAATATTCGCCTTCTCAGTTGTGGTACTTTTTCTAATCAACCATCACATGGTTTTGACTATAAACGTGTCACCGGAGGCCTATTGATACAAGATAGAGATATAGCTTTAGTTCCTGAAGATGAGCTGATTGTAGTTACGAAAAAAACACCAACTGACCAACAGATGCAAGATTTACGTTTTGCATGGCGCGTCGCTAAGTTCGTCAAGTCCAATGCTATTGTCTATGTTAGTCAACAAAAAACCATTGGCATTGGTGCCGGCCAAATGAGTCGTATTGTGAGTAGTCGTATCGCAGGTATCAAAGCAGAAGATGCCGGCTTAACAGTAAAGGGGGCAGTCATGGCTTCAGATGCTTTTTTTCCCTTCCGTGATGGCTTAGATGCCGCTGCGGAAGCAGGTATTAGTGCTGTGATCCAACCAGGTGGTTCAATGCGAGATGAAGAAGTTATTGCAGCTGCGAATGAACACAATATTGCCATGGTCTTTACCGGCATGCGCCATTTTCGTCATTAGATTTTTTAAGTTGAAAAACAGTTTAACTACAACTAAGCCCTTCCTCTTTATTCCATGCTCTTCTATTATGTATACTTTTACTAAACTAGAAAGAGATGCATCATGATAAAAGTCGGCATAGTGGGTGCTACCGGTTATACCGGTCTAGAGCTTTTGCGTTTACTAATAAATCATCCTGAGGTTTCTTTAAATTGCATCACTTCACGTAGTGAAGCTGGCACAGCAGTCAGCGCTCTTTTTCCAAGTTTACGAGGTCATATTGACCAAAACTTTACCCAGCCTGACATTAATCAATTAGCAGATTGTGATGTCGTTTTTTTTGCTACACCACATTGTGTCGCAATGGAAATGGTGCCAGAACTAATTCAACATGGCACCCGTATCATCGATTTGTCTGCTGATTTCAGACTTCGTGATGCCAAAATATGGCAACAATGGTACAAGATGCCTCATACTTGCCCTGAGTTATTATCAGAAGCCGTTTACGGCTTGCCAGAGTTCAATCGTGAAGCAATCCGTACTGCTCAGTTAATTGCTGTTCCAGGTTGTTACCCTACAGCAACTCAGTTAGGGTTCTTACCATTGTTAGAGAAGAACATCATTGATCCTACTAACTTAATTGCAGACACCAAGTCCGGTATTAGTGGTGCTGGACGTAAAGCCACTCTTAGTTCGCTACTTACAGAATCATCAGAGAATATGACTGCATATGCTGTAACAGGTCATCGTCATTTGCCAGAAATAACACAAGGGCTCAATAATTTCAGCAAATCCAAAGTAGGTCTCACTTTTGTCCCGCATTTGACTCCCATGATTAGGGGCATTCACGCCACACTTTATGGCCAACTAAAGCAAGACTGTGATTTACAGGCGTTGTTTGAGCAACGTTACGCTAATGAGCCATTTGTTGATATCTTACCTCCAGGCTCACATCCCGAGACACGTAGCGTTAAAGGTACTAATATTTGTCGTATTGCTGTTCACCGGCCTCAACAGAGTAATACCGTTGTTGTATTATCCGTAATTGATAATTTAATTAAAGGTGCCTCAGGACAAGCTGTTCAGAATATGAACATAATGTTCGGTTTTCCAGAAACAATGGCTATTAATATCATTTCAGTTCAGCCATAAGATAAATCAAAAAGGGTGATAACTTCAATTGAAGAAGAAGAGGAACTTGACTAAGCTAAGCAGGTTTAGGACAATGATATAAATATGATGTTTATTTGGAGTCAAAATGTCAAGCGAAATGCCTAGTCCCGTCAAGTTTACCGACGCTGCTGCTAACAAAGTGAGCACGCTAATCGAAGAAGAGGGCAACGATCAACTTAAATTACGTGTGTTCATTACAGGCGGTGGCTGTTCAGGTTTTCAATATGGCTTCACTTTTGAGGAAGAAATCAATGATGGCGATACTCAAGTCGAAAAAGCTGGTGTCACGCTACTTATTGACCCTGCTAGTTACCAGTACTTAGTCGGTGCTGAGATTGATTACAGCGATAACGTGGAAGGGTCTCAATTCGTGATTCGCAATCCAAATGCTACAACTACCTGTGGATGTGGCTCTTCGTTCTCAGCCTAGAAGAAACTATTTCCCAATACAAAAATTAGAAAAGATTTGATCTAATAAGTCCTCGTTAGTAAATCTACCTGTAATCTCACCTAATGCAAGCTGCGCTTGACGCAGTTCCTCAGCCAATAACTCACCTGCGCCCATACCTGTTAGACAGTCATAGCCAGCTGCAATAGCAATACTGGCTCGATGAAGTGCGTCTAAATGACGACGTCTGGCGATAAACACCCCCTCGTCTTGTGGTTGATAACCAACAGAGTCACACAGATGTTGCTTTAAAAGATCAATACCATCACCCGTTTTTGCAGACAAATACAACTCAACTTGTCCCGATTCAATGATAAGGCTAGGCTTTAAACCATGTTTATCAATCTTGTTATGAATAATCGTAATCGGTATTGATGCTGGTAAGCTTTCTAATATAATGTTGTCCTGCTCAGTTATTCCATCAATTCCATCTACTACTAGCAATATACGATCTGCTTCTGCTAATTCAATTTGAGTGCGGCGAATACCTTCTTGTTCAACTATATCGGTTGCATCATGAAGGCCTGCTGTATCAGAAATACTTAAGGGTAACCCATCTAGATGTATTTGCTCTCGTAGAATATCACGCGTTGTGCCTGCAACATCCGTCACAATTGCAGCATCATGGCCAGCTAATTGATTATGCAAACTAGACTTACCTGCATTGGGCTGGCCCGCCAATACAACCCTCATACCATCACGCAATAATCTGCCTTGCTGAGCACTATCACTTATGCCTTCAAGGGTTTTTAGTAAACCTTGTAATTGTTGGTCAACAGCTGCTTCGCCTAGAAAGTCAATTTCTTCATCGCTAAAGTCAATTGCAGCTTCGACATAGATCCTAAGATCAGTTAGCTCCTTTAATAGCCGATTGACCCGTTCAGAAAAAACACCCTGTAATGAACGAACAGCACTCCGAGCTGCTTGTTTTGTAGTGCTTTCAATAAGATCTGCCACTGCTTCAGCTTGTGCCAAATCCATTTTATTATTCAAAAAAGCTCTTTCAGAAAACTCACCTGGTTTAGCCATTCTGGCACCTAGGCTGATTGCACACTGGCAAAGGCGATCTAAAACGACTGGGCTGCCGTGGGCTTGTAATTCAACGACATCCTCTCCTGTAAAGGAGCTTGGCTTAGGAAAGTATAAAGCAATTCCACTGTCAATTACTTCGCCTTTCCCATCTCGAAAATGATTGAATTGTGCCATTCGTTTTACTGGCAAACGACCACAAATATGCTCAGCAATCTTTGAACTTTCCTCACCGGATAATCTAACAACACCGATGCCACCCCGGCCGGGGGCAGTCGCAATGGCTACAATAGTATCCATAATAAATTAAGTTAAATAGCGCCTAATTTATGCGTTATATACCACTGCTGTGCGATCGATAAAATATTATTGACCACCCAGTACAGCACTAAACCCGAAGGAAAGAAAGCAAAGAAGACTGTAAAGACAATTGGAAATGCCTTCATCACCATCGCTTGTGCTGGATCTTGAGGAGCAGGATTTAGTTTCTGCTGAATAAACATACTGACACCAAAAATTACCGGCAAAATAAAGTATGGATCCATCGCTGTTAGATCAGTCAACCATAAAGCAAAATCAGCTTGACGCAACTCGATACTTTCAACTAATACCCAATAGAATGCCAAGAAAACAGGCATCTGTACCAAAATGGGCAAACACCCACCTAGTGGATTAATCTTTTCAGCTTTGTACAGCTCCATCATAGCCTGGTTAAACTGTTTTTTATCATCACCATAACGTTCTTTTAATGATGCTAACTTTGGAGTCAATTTTCTCATCCCGGCCATAGAACGATAGCTCGCTGCAGAAAGCTTATAAAATACCAACTTAATCAAAACCGTTAAAAAGACAATCGACCAACCCCAATTATTCGTAAACTTATGTATCCACTCCATAACTGTAAACAAAGGCTGAGAAATGATTGTCAACAAACCGTAATCAACGGTTAAACCTAGGTTATCCACAATGGGTTCAAGACGTTTATGCTCTTTAGGACCTAGGTACATACTGTAATTTGCTTGGCCTTGTCCACCTGCTTTGATGATCATTGTTGGCATTTTGATCCCGGCCGTATAGTTCTCTTCATTAATCGATTTACCATAGAAACTCTTGTTCTGATCGCTTGCAGCAGGAATCATCGCTGCAACAAAGTAATGCTGAATCATTGCCGTCCAGCCGCTAGTTGCTTTTTTACTGTACGAAGCATCATCTAGATCATCAAAGTCTATTTTTTCATACTCATCTCCCGGGCTAGAAAAAACAGCACCAGTATAAGTATAGATAAGCGAAGTATTATCATTAGGACGACTTCGGTTAAACTGGGCATAAGGATATGCTGAGAAAGTTTCTCCACTTCTATTTGTCACCTGATAATCAACGTCAATAAGATAACTATCTCGATGAAATCGATAAGTCTTAGTCACTTTCAAACCATCTTTTGATTCCCAATACATCGGTACAGTTATGCTCTCTCTGCCCTCTGTTAATTCATACTCACTCTTTTCTACAGAATATTGTTCATAATGGGTGGGTGCTGTCGCATCCGAACGTAAACCCGATTGCACAACAAAAAAGTCTGCCGCATTATCATTAAGAAACTGGACGGGCACATCAGGATTACTAGATTCAACTGGATATTTAGATAGCGCTAGTCGGCGGATATCTCCACCCTTTGGATCAATGTATAAATCCATCACATCTGTCTTAATATGAATTTGTTTCGATAAACCAGTTGTCTGTCTCTTCTCAAGATCAGGCAAGCTACCGTCTGATAAATTTGACATTACTGGCAAGTCTGGCAAATCACTCTTTTCTTCAACATCATAAACGCCTGATTCTGACATCGTCTGCTCTACTACTTGGGCAGGCCGGACATATTCATTTTGCCATGCTTCCCATAGTAGTAGTGAAACAATCAACAAGCCAAATATAAGAGAAGTTTTGATATTATCCATTGCGTTTTTCTATCTTTAATTCAGGAACGGGATCGGTGCCACCATCATGCCAAGGGTGACAATGTGAAAGGCGGCGGAGACTAAGCCAAGCTCCACGTATGATGCCAAAACGTGAAATAGCAACGAGCATGTAATGTGAACATGTAGGTTCAAAGCGACAACTTGGCCCTAATAATGGACTGATAAGTAGTTGGTATCCTCGAATGAGTTTGATCAGGAGTTTTGCCATTGTCCTTCCACCATTTGCCAATGTCGTTCTAATGTCACCCATACCTTTGCTAACTCACGCTGACTGATATCGGTCCGAGACAACACTACGATATCGATATTGGCCAACACGGACTGATGCTGACAAAATGATGTTCGAATGATTCGTTTCAATTGATTACGGCGCGAAGCTAATTTAAGGTGCTTTTTAGCAATCGCCATTCCCAATCGTGGGTGCCCAACTGAGTTTTCAACCGTTAATACTGTCAGGCCACCCGCACTAGAACGTTTGGCTTGACTGAATACACGGGAATAGTCCCTCGGGTTATTCATTTTCATGGCCCGGCCAAATTTTGCCAAGTCATGCCCCCCTATATAATCTAAGAGAAATCAGGCAGTTAAGCTTGCGCGGCCTTTGGCACGACGGGCATTAACTACGCGGCGTCCGCCGACAGTTCTCATTCGCGCACGAAAGCCGTGTGTACGTTTGCGCTTTATATTACTAGGCTGAAAGGTTCTTTTCATTTCACCAACTCCACTATATTATTTATCATTACCAAACTAGCATAATGTAGCTAGGCAAAAAGGGTGCGATTATAGTGCTTTTTATGCTATGAAGTCAATCATCATCAACAACAAAATATAAGAAGTTTTACTTGCTAAAAAAGCGCATAGACGATAACTTTGATTATCAAATTGTAGCTTTATATTTTAGTTTTAATTTTCCGCTTTATATTTATTAGCTACCCACGCTATTTTTTTCTTTATTTAGGGAGTCACCGTGTCATCATCCCTATGGGAAAAATGCTTGTCACATCTTGAAGGTGAATTGTCAGTTCAACAACTGAATACTTGGCTGCGCCCATT
Organism: uncultured Gammaproteobacteria bacterium; assembly: GCA_913042265.1. GTDB lineage: Bacteria > Pseudomonadota > Gammaproteobacteria > Nitrosococcales > Methylophagaceae. The sequence continues at coordinate 20,811 of CAJWKF010000012.1, read as the reverse complement.
ACAAGCTATTGAAACAAAAGATTCATTGTGCCTGCTAGCTCCAAATGCATATGTACAAACATGGGTTCAAGAACAACTCGAACAACGCCTTAATAAGCTTGTTGCCAAACTCACCCAAGATAAAATACGTTCTGTCCAAGTAGAAGTAGGCAATAACATTCCGGACAGGGCGCCTACAAAAACATCATCAAATGGTAACAGAGCCAACACCCATAATAAAAATTCAGAGCCCGCTTTAGGCAGCCCAATGAACCCCTTATTTACATTTGACACATTTGTCGAAGGTAAGTCTAATCAAATTGCGCGGGCAGGCTCATTACATGTCGCTGAAGCACCAGGAACTAGTGGCTACAACCCATTATTTTTATATGGTGGTACAGGCTTAGGTAAAACACATTTAATGCTGGCTGTCGGCAATCAAATTAAGAAAGATAACCCGAAAGCACGAGTGATGTATTTATCTTCTGAACGATTTGTACAGGATATGATCACATCTCTTCGCAACAATGTTATGGACCAGTTTAAGGCCCATTACAGAAGTGTTGATGCACTCTTAATAGATGACATTCAATTCTTCGCAAAAAAAGAACGCTCGCAAGAAGAGTTCTTTTACACTTTCAATAATTTATTAGAAGGGCAGCGCCAAATCATCTTAACCTGTGATCGCTTTCCAAAAGAAGTAGATAATTTAGATGAACGCTTACAATCACGACTGGGCTGGGGCTTAACTGTTGCCATAGAGCCTCCCGAACTCGAAACACGCGTTGCAATATTAATAAAAAAAGCACAGCAAAACTTAATCATCCTTCCAGATGACGTCGCTTTTTTTATAGCACAACGTATTCGCTCAAATGTCCGTGACCTTGAAGGTGCCTTACAGCGTGTTCTTGCATACTCTAGATTTACTAAGCAGCCCTTCTCTATAGAAATGGCCCAAGAAGCGCTCAAAGATTTACTAGCTTTACATCAAAAGCTAGTCACACTAGAAAGTATTCAGAAGACCGTTGCAGAATACTTTAAGATGCGTGTCTCAGATTTGCTTTCCAAAAAGCGTACCCGGTCAATTGTAAGACCAAGACAACTAGCAATGGCACTAGCTAAAGAGCTCACAAATCATAGCTTACCTGAAATTGGTGATGCTTTTGGTGGGAGAGATCACACAACGGTATTACACGCTTGTCGTAAAGTAGTCGAACTACTTGAAACTGACAGCCGTATTGCTGAAGATCACCGTAATTTACTTAGAACTTTATCCAGCTAAACGAGAGAATGATAATGCAATTTACTGTCAGCCAAGACACTATTGTCCGGCCATTACAATTGGTGTGTAGCATCGTCGAACGCCGAGCAACCCTACCTATTTTATCGACTATCTTACTGAATGTTCATGACAAACAATTGACCATGACCAGTACTGATATGGAGTTAGAAATGACAGCAACTCTCCCTGTAGCAGTTGAGCAGGAAGGTAAAACAACCGTCTCTGCCCGTAAGTTCCTTGATATTTGCCGAGCATTACCCGCTGATGCCACCATCAGCTTTAAAGCTCAAGATAACAAAGCACTGGTCAAAGCTGGTAAAAGCCGCTTTTCTTTATCCACTTTACCTAGTGAAGACTTCCCCGATAGCGAGGGAGCTAACTATACCGATGAAATTAGTCTGCCCCAATCTGCACTGAAATCATTACTAGATGAAACTAGTTTTGCTATGGCTAGCCAAGATGTCCGCTATTATCTCAATGGGCTCCTTATAGAGCGTGAAGAAGCTACTTTGCGAGCTGTTGCGACCGATGGTCATCGTTTAGCCATGGGTAGCCTTACGACATCTAACAAAGTAACCGAAAAAAACAGTCTTATTGTTCCTCGTAAAGCTATTTTAGAACTAGGTAGGCTCTTAAGTGATAGCGATGAGAATGTAACTATCGCTTTTAGCAGCCAACAAATTAAGGTTGAATTGCCAGACTTGAATTTCACGTCTAAGCTCATCGATGGACAGTTCCCTAACTATCAACGCGTCCTCCCTATTGGAGGAGACAAAGAAGTTATTGCCGGGCGTGACCAACTGAAACAGGCCTTATCAAGAGCTGCAATCTTATCCAGTGATAAACATCGCAGTGTGCGTATTAACATAGACACCGATTTGTTCAAAGCCACTGTTGTTAATCAAGAGCAAGAATCTGCCGAAGAGGAAATAAGTGTTGAATACAAAGGCCCTCCACTTGAGATTGCATTCAATAATGCTTATCTACTTGACCTGCTAAATGCTATGCCTGACGAAAAAGTCAAAATGGTATTCAGTGATGACAATAGCAGTGTATTAATCACGCCAAATGATGAACAACTAGAAAGACAATATGTTGTGATGCCAATGCGCTTGTAATACTCAATGTTTGAGCTCACCCATTACCACACGATGATCTGATACTTTTTGCACTACATCTGAATAGTAATCCTTTCTAAAATCATTAATAACGCGATCGATATCAGTTTGAGCAACACTACTACCTTGCAATACTTCCTCCGATAACCTTAAACTCGTCTCCAATGTTTCTGATACCGCAGTACTCGCTCCTTGCATGATCAAGGCTGCACAGTGCTGCCTATCTTTAGCTCGTGCGTGGATAGGTAAGTTCGGATAATATTGCCTCACCAATGGCACCATGCGATCAAAGTGCTCAGGATTATCCATTGCAACCACTATCATTCTAGCTTGCCCAGCCCCTGCAGCTTGAAGCACTTTAACGTTACTAGCATCGCCATAAAAAACTGAAAAACCTTGTGCTCTTGCAGCTTTAACCCGGTTTTGGTCCATGTCTATACCTACGTATGGGACATTCGCAGCATTCAAAATAGCTCCGATCCGAGCACCCACTCGGCCAAAACCAGCAAGGATTACATGGCCACCGCTATTATCATCCTCAAGCAAAGGGCAGAAACCCTTATCTTCATCCGACTCTGGTTGATAGAAATGATTTAACAATAAATTCATTCCCATGACAGCAAAGGGAGTTAAAACCATTGTTAACGCAATTACCAAAATCATCATATTACTCAGGTTTACATCCATTACACCTGACATTGTCGCAAAACCAAACATGATAAAACCAAATTCTCCACTTTGTGATAAGAGCACTGCCGTTCTAGCAGAAATATCCTCCCTGGCCCCAGAAATCCTAGCTAAAATATAGACAATAATTCCCTTTAACAACATCAATCCTAGCGTCAGAATAATGATTAAAGCTAACCTTTCCCATAATAAACCAAAATCAATACCCATTCCCACCGTCATAAAAAACAGCCCCAGAAGAATACCTCTAAAAGGTAAAATATCAGCTTCAATCTGATGCCGATAATGTGACTCGGCAAGCATCGTACCCGCCAAAAAGGCTCCTAATGCCATCGAAAAGCCTATGCTTTCCATGATCCAGGCAACACCCAAAACAAGTAAAACAGCTAAAGCCACTAGAACATCCGGATCTTGGCTAGCTACAACCCTATCGAGAATAGGGTTTAGTAAGTAATGACCCGCTACTAATAGAGCAACTATTACCAACACTGCATAAGTAAAACTAAAAGTAGAGCCGGCTGTACCAGCATCACCGCCAGCAAACATTGAAACTAAGGCCAACAAGGGGACAACAGCCAAATCTTGTAATAACAAAACAGAAAAAGACATTCGACCCATTTGCGTTGATATCCCCCCGCGCTCAGCTAATAATTTCAAACAGAAAGCGGTCGATGACAATGCGAGGCCAAAACCAATAATAATTGCTGCATGCTGAGAAATACCAAAAGATAATGAGATAATGTAAATAATCCCGGCTGTAATCAATAATTGCCCAAGCCCTAGCCCAAGAACCATTTTTCGCATTTGCCATAATTTCTCTGGCTTGAGTTCAATACCTAAAACAAATAACAAGAAAATGACACCAAACTCTCCCAAATGCCGAATTTCTTCAACTTCAGAAATCATACCAAGGCCCCAAGGGCCCAAAACAATACCCGCAGCTAAATAGCCTAGAATAGCTCCTAGACGAATCGCATGGAAAAAAGGCACTACAATAACTGCTGCCAGTAACAGCGCTAATATATCAATTAAATAATGTGAACTTATTTCATCCATAATTTATTTTAAGGCCCACTTGACGCATCATAATGGGACAGCATCATTGCCAAACCCTTTTGGTATACTTCTGTAACCTGAATATCATTACCCCCTTTTGAAGCCAAAACTTCGGCTAACACCTGATAAGCTTCCCCACTCGGCTCATACAAAATACTCTCACGTAAAATAGCTTCTGCTTTTACCCATTGTTTATTTGCTTTTAACAACCGGCCCACAGTCAATAATATCCAAGGGTTCTCGTTGTGCTGGCTCATCCACTTTTCAGCCCTCGCCAGTTGAGCCTCCTGATCTTCGAGTTGAATTAAACCATACTGATAAACTAATCGATCGCTCCAATCTTTATTCATATATGCCTCTATCAGAGGACCTGCTTCTTTACCTTTCCCCTGCAGAATCAAACCAATAACATAGCCATTTAACATGGCTTCAGAACGGCGGGGCTTTGTTGCTGCCTGCTGCCAGATTTCACTTAAACCCGACCAATCTTGTTTAGCAGTCGCAGCCTCTAATTGCCCAACTGTCGCCTCTATAGACAATAACTTCACATCTGATCGGCCGAGTACATTACGCTTTCGTAAATCAGGCAAGACATCTTTCACTCCTTGCCACTCGTTCATCTCTGAATATAGCTCTTGTAATAGCTGCAATACATAAGGATGTTTAGGAGACATTTCACGTAAATGTTGTAATGTTGCTAAAGCTTGTTCTTTTTGATTAGCCGCTAACTGTAATTCAGCCTGCACCACCCCAACCGCTATATCGGCACCATCGGTCGTTTCATGAGCTAAACGCAAATAACTATCACGACGTTCTGCCGCCTTTTGTTTTTGCGCCGCTCTTGCTGCAGCAAGATAATGCAATAATGGTGTTTCACTATGACCAGCATAACGCATCAATAAACGCTCAGCTTCCGCCCATCGCCCCTCCTCTAATGTAATCAAACCCAGTGTTAAGCTTTTATTAGCCCTACGTAATCGTCTACTAGACTGCCATCTAGTAATATTTTCAGGCGTTTGCTTGAGTAAAACTATACTTCTTAAACCTGCGTAGCTCGCAATAATAAATAAAACAAAAATAACTACAAAGACAATTAATGACGTCTCAACACTCCAGCCTTGATATTGGAAAAACACATAACCAGGCTCAAACTCTGCTAACCATATAAAGCCACCTCCAATTGTTATTGCCATAACAATAATGACCAGCAGTTTCATTTTTGTTCACCATTCTTTTTTAACCAAGCTAAAGATGCCGAAATATCTGGCATTACTACCGTAATTTTTATGGCATTCAGGGACCTAACACTGGCCAGAACTGCATCACTTTCTTTGCCAATAAAATACTGTTCCAACCAATGCTCTGCTGACGTTAAACTATCATGATAAATTTCTTCTCGACCTGCAAGAAGTGCCGTTCTAGCTATTTCTAGCTTCAAATGTAAGTTTTGGTATAAAAAGTATCGTTCCTTGGGGGCTAGTCTAGGAGCCGCGCTATTATCTTGATGACGAATAGTCACCAATGAGCGAACCGATTCCCAAGCAGCCAACATAGCCTCCTCCCAATTTTCAGCCTTAGAACTCGCTTGAGAATCAACCTCCTTTATTGAGGTAAGCGGGGCTACCAAAACTTCCAAACTATCAACTTGACTTAAAACGCTTTGCAACTGAACAGCTAAACCATCAATATCGACCTTAGGCACCGATGCTAAAGCTAACTGCTCATCTGATAATAAAGACCGTAAATAATATAGTTTTGGATCTGCTATCTCTCGTAACCTCTGATCTGCCAGAGCCAATATTATTATAGCTCCCTCGGTATCTCCTGCTAACAAAACACGTTGATTAGCTGTTTGCAGTAAAAATTCGACTTCTGCCATTGCCCAAACACGCTTGACATCCTTGTCGGTCATACCTTGTATTTTAATAATTTCAGTGACTTTTTTTGACAATGCCACATCCGTAGAACTGAGATTTTCCAGTAGCTGCGCTGTACTCACTGACCCCGTAACAACTACCTGATTTAATTGCCCTAACTCCCCATCAAATTGTTGCTCACGCGCTTCAATTCTGCTTGCCATAACAGCTATAGCTACCTTCTGTTGTTCAATAAGCCAATAAAGCCCGGCCCCTAAAAGCAACAAAGTAACGACTGAAAACCATAAAAATATTGAGCTTGATACACCCGATGCATCTTGAGCAATATCATTCTCAACAGTTAATGGTATATTTTCCTTGTCACCACTATTCTTATTAGCCATTACCTTGTCCTATTTTCAACTACGCAGTCAAATATTGCCGTATCACTTACGTCATTCGTAACAGCAATATGCTGAAAACCCAGATTTATTGCAACTTTCTTAATTCTCTCACTAACGACAATCAATAATTTATGCTTGAATATATTATCGCTAATTAGCTCGTATAAGTTCTCAAGACCGGTCACACTAGTAACAATAATAATATCTGCCGTCTGAGCCCTTGTTATTTCTTCTGCTTCATAACTAGGCAAGCATCGTTTATACACTTCTAAATACTGAATTTCAGCACCTCTCATCTTTAAGGTATCAGCCAGTAACTCTCGACCTGTTTCACCTCGTACGATCATAATTTTCAGCCCTGCTACAGCTAGCATTTCCGGTAATTCTAATAAACTTTCGCTCCCCGCTGGTGCAGCGCCTGTTATATCAACTCGTAAGCCTTTTTCTTCCATACATCTTGCTGTTGCAGAGCCTATAGCAACAAGCTTAGTCCCTGATGACAGCTTATGCATTACTCTTTTTTTAAAATGAGTCACTGCATTCCGACTTACAAATATGATCATATCCTGGTCTAAAATAACTTTTTCATCAGGTGTTTCACTGATAACTGGCACAATTTCAATCATCGGCACCAAAACAATTTCAGCACCTTTTTCTAACAGCATTTCAGTTAATGCTATTGCCTGCTCCTTTGGTCTAGTGACTAAAACAGTAGCCCCTGCCAGTGGAAAATTAGTGCCCATATACTTCAGCCAAAATTTCATCTGCGCCTTGAGACAATAATTTTTCTGCTATCGCTTCACCTAAGGCTTCTGCATCCTCGACATTGGCCCTTGCATCAGCAGTTAAAATACGACTACCATCTGGGCGCCCTACCAAACCTCGCAACCAAACTTCATCACCATCAATCAAGGCAAAACCAGCTATCGGTACCTGACAACCACCTGCTAGTCGTTTATTCATTGCTCGCTCTGCTGAGACGACAATCCAAGTCCGTGGACAGCGAAGCGATGCCAGTAGTGAGGTCACTTCTGTATCATCAATGCGTGTTTCAATGCCTACCGCACCCTGCCCTGCAGCAGGGAGACTCTGTTCTGGTGTCAAAGCCTCACTAATACGATCTTCAAAGCCTAGTCTTTTTAGTCCTGCTGATGCCAAAATAATGCCATCAAATAGACCTTCATCTAATTTCTCCAGCCTCGTGTTCACATTACCCCGCAAAGGTAAAACATCAATATCAGGCCGATGATTACGTAACTGACATTCACGTCTTAAACTAGAAGTACCAACTCTAGAACCCATCGGCAAATCATCTAATGACGCATAAGTATTTGATACAAATGCATCACGCGGATCTTCCCTTTGACAAATAACTGGCACATGCAGTCCTACAGGAAAAACCATCGGTACATCTTTCATTGAATGTACTGCTATGTCCGCATCTCCAGCCAATATGCCATGTTCAAGCTCTTTAACAAATAACCCTTTCCCGCCGACTTTAGCTAAGGGCGTGTCCAAAATTTTATCACCCTGAGTTGTCATACGAATCAATTCGATGTTAAGTTCTGGGTGTAGCTTTAATAGGCTATCTCTAACAAACTCAGCTTGCCAAATAGCCAGCGGACTCTTTCGCGTAGCGATCTTTATTGTTCTTTTTGTCATATCTGTTTTGCTCATTTAATAGTTAGGCTCAGTTTAACAGTCAATAAGAGACTGTCATAGACCGTGAATATCACAATGAGAGATTGTAAATGTGTATTCCGCTATAATAAATATCTTATTGACATGTTTTAAAGACTATACTCATGACCCCACCCAATAAAAAGCTATCATCAGCTCGTCTCACACAACCTACAAATGCCTTTGTGGAAGAATTTACTGCGTCCGTGCAATTTGACCAACGCTTATACCAGCAAGACATTGCCGGTTCTATCGCTCATGCCACCATGCTTGCGAGCGTTGATATTTTAACAAATGATGAGCGTGATCAAATTATCGCTGGGCTCAGCACCATTTTTGATGAAATCACCGGTGGTCATTTTGAATGGTCTATCGCACAAGAGGACGTGCACATGAATATCGAAGCAAGACTTATCTCCTTGATTGGAGAAGTGGGTAAGAAGCTTCACACCGGGCGCTCAAGAAATGACCAAGTCGCAACTGACATCAGATTATATTTACGAGATATGATCACACCCATCGAAATCCAAATCAACAGGTTGCGCTATGCTTTACTGGATGTTGCTGAGCGCGAATCAGACACCATTTTACCGGGCTTCACTCACCTACAAACCGCACAACCTGTGACATTTGGTCACCATATGATGGCTTGGTATGAAATGCTATGCCGCGATATAGAACGCTTAAGAGACTGTGCCAAAAGAGTTAACTCGCTTCCACTTGGCGCAGCAGCATTAGCTGGTACCACTTTCCCTATTGACCGTGAACTAACGGCCAAGCTTCTTGGCTTTGAACGTATTTGTCAAAACTCACTAGACGCAGTCAGTGATCGTGATTTTGCCATCGAATTTAATAGCTTTGCTGCGATACTGATGATGCATCTCTCTCGCTTTTCGGAAGAGCTTGTTGTTTGGTCTTCAGCTCAGTTCGACTTTGTCGATCTAGGCGATGCTTTCTGTACAGGCTCATCTATCATGCCCCAGAAGAAAAATCCCGATGTACCAGAGCTCGTTCGTGGAAAAACCGGCCGCGTTTATGGCAACCTATTGAACCTTTTAACTCTAATGAAAAGTCAGCCCCTAGCGTATAACAAAGACAACCAGGAAGATAAAGAACCCTTATTTGACACTATAGATACTTTGCTCGGTTCATTACGAGTCTATGCAGATATGATTGCAGTAATGAAAGTCAAACCTAACAATATGCGCCAGGCCGCTTTACGTGGTTATTCAACAGCAACCGACTTAGCAGATTATCTAGTGCGTAAAGGTGTCGCTTTCCGCGATGCTCATGAGATTGTTGGCTTATCTGTTGCCTATGGTATCAAGCATCAAAAAGACCTCTCCGAACTTACTTTGAAAGAATTGCAATCTTTTTCAACACACATAAATGAAGATGTCTTTCAAGTTTTAACACTTGAAGGCTCCGTTGCAGCCCGTGACCATCTTGGCGGGACAGCTCCTAAGCAGGTAAGAGCTGCTGTTGCTATGGCTCGAGAGTTATTAAAGGATTAAGCTATTAACTGTACTACAAATAAATTTGGTTTCCCCGTGAAGTACGTCGGTCAGAGTAACCGATAAATCAGAAAACAACCCTTCAAAGCATCGCTTATCTTCATATGCCTACCATCTAAAAATATTTACTCTCGTAAAACTAATTAATAGTTCTTATTTTTAAAAAAGTCATTCTTAAGGTTATAGCTATTTTTGTTCAATCTTAAGTCACAATTACTGGACGTATAATAAAAAACAGGACATTACCTCCTTGTGTTGAAAAATCTTCCTTACGCCCCCATTTAATATATATAGATATAATGAGTAATTAAATTAGCCCATGGAATATAAAGACTATTACAAAGTGCTTGCTGTCTCACGTGACGCTTCACAAGATGATCTAAAAAAAGCCTATCGTAAAATGGCTAGAAAGTATCATCCTGATGTTAGCAAGGTTGCAAATGCCGAAGAGAAATTTAAGCAAGTAGGTGAGGCGTACGAAGCTTTAAAAGACCCTGAAAAGCGAGCCCAATATGACCAGTTTGGTAGTGATTACAAGCATGGTCAATCCTTCAACCCGCCTCCGAGCTGGGGCCAAAGCGCTGCCGGAATGGGAGGGCAAAATAGTGATTTCAGTAGCTTTTTTGAAAGTATGTTTAATGGCCATCAAGCAGCTGGTGGTTCCTATCCTCCGGGGGAAGATGTCAATGCAAAAATCACTATCAGCTTGGAAGATGCTTTCCATGGTGCAAAAAAAGAGATCCGACGACCTGCCGGTAATACAAACCAGGCAGGCAATATAAAAGTCAAAATTCCAGCCGGCATTATTAATGGGAAAAAAATACGGCTTGCTGGCCAAGGCAAAGCTGGAGCGGGAGGTGATGCTGGTGACTTGTTTTTAGAAATCAGCATTTCTGAGCACCCACACTATCAACTTGATGACAACAACCTCTTACTCAACCTACCGATCGCTCCATGGGAAGCAGCGCTGGGGGCAAAAATAACCGTTCCAACCCTCGCGGGCAAAATTAGTTTAACAATTCCTGCAGGTGCAAAAAGTGGCCAGAAAATGCGCTTAAGAGGCCGTGGGTTTCCTGGTAAGAAGCCTGGTGACCAAATCATCATTTTACAAATTATGACTCCTCCAGCAGACAGCGATAGATCAAAACAACTCTATCAAAAGATGGCTGAAGAACTAAACTTCAACCCTAGACATGAGATAGAAGATATTCTAGACACTTAGAGGAAAAGGTATAAAGCATGATGAATGTAAAATGCTCTTATCAAATAGGATATTTCACTTTCCCTTATCCGGACCTTTCCAGCCCTCAACCGTCTGCTGAACACCCTTAGTCAACGTCAGCTGTCCAGCAGGCGCATCTTTTCGCAAAGTTGTTCCTGCACCTATTGTTGAGCCCTCACCTACTGTCACTGGCGCCACCAATTGAGTATCAGAGCCAATAAAAGCATTGTCACCAATCACAGTCCGATGCTTATTTACCCCATCATAGTTACAGGTGATCGTCCCCGCTCCAATATTGACACCCTCTCCCATATCAGTGTCACCAATATAACTAAGATGATTCACTTTAGATCCCACACCAACTCTCGTGTTCTTAAGCTCGACAAAGTTGCCAATTTTCGCTTTTTCTCCCAATACCGTACCAGGCCGTAACCTTGCAAAAGGGCCGATATTAACACTTGCGCCAACCACGCTAGAATCAATCATGCTGTTAGGAAATATCACACTGCCCTCTCCAATCTCACTATCTTTAATAATGCAGTTGGCGCCAATACTCACATGGGAAGCAATTGATACTTTGCCTTCAAAAATCACATTTACATCTATGAAAATATCATTGCCCACATCCAATTGACCACGTACATCGATCCGCTTAGGGTCAGCTAAAGTAACGCCAGCAGTCATTAGTCTATCGGCTTGTAAGCCTTGGTAATGCCGCTCTAATTTTGCCAATTGACTACGCGTATTCACTCCAGCAACTTCCGCTTCATCAGAGCAACATACTGTATCAACCTTTATGCCATCTGCGACAGCCAAAGCAATTAAGTCCGTTAAATAATATTCGCATTGGGCATTATCATTACCTAGTTTATCCAAGGAGGATAACATCCACTTACTAGGTAATAACATAATCCCGCTATTAACTTCTTTAATTGCTAATGTTGCCTTGTTAGCATCTTTTTGTTCAGTGATACATATGACCTTACCAGACCCATCTCTTACGATTCTGCCATAACCTGTTGGATCTGCTAAGTCGGCAGTGAGAATACCTACACCATTTTGATCTTCGCAATCAATCAATGCTTGCAAGGTGGTCGCTTTCATCAACGGCACATCGCCATATAGCACCAGGACTCGTGTAGAGTCAGTCATCGCTATTTTAGCCTGCGCAAGAGCATGGCCCGTGCCTAACTGTTCATTTTGAATGACAGTATCAATTTGATTACACTCTAGAAATGACAATACTTCTCCTGCATCATTGCCCACTACAACCACTAATTTTGTAGGGTTTAATTGCTTAGCAGTATCAATCACATGTTTTAGCAATGGTCGTCCAGCAAGGTGATGCATCACCTTTGCACTTGCTGACTTCATTCTCTTACCTTTTCCTGCAGCAAGGATAACAATACTCAGTGACATAATTGGTTGCCCGTAGTTAATTTATTGTTTCTATTCTAGCAAATTTATATCGAGTCATTCTGCATGCTTGTCATTAGCTGCAAGTATGATTTCTTAAAGGCAAAAAAAAGACCATTATCAAAACAGTCTTTTTTATCTATAAAATTGTGGGCACTTAAGCGAACTAATGTCCTTTCGCTTTTCTCATGCGCTCGATACTTCTTAACTGCGCCACAGCTTGAGTAAGTTGAGATTGAGCTTCGGCATAGTCAATTTTTGTATCTGTTTCAGCTAAAGAACGTTCTGCTGCTGCTTTCGCTTCTAATGCTGCCGCCTCATCCACATCATCAGCACGCATCGCAGTATCAGCAAGGATTGTCACCATATGTGGCTGTACTTCTAACATGCCACCAGACACGTAAAACTGCTCTTCTTTACCATCTACCAGCACACGAACCTCACCTGGCTTAAGACTTGTAAGTAGGGGCGTGTGTCGAGGGTAAATACCAATTTCGCCCATGGATGCTCTAGCAAACACAGCATCGACTAGGCCAGAGTATATCTCTTTTTCAGCACTTACAATATCAACATGTATAGTCTTCGCCATGATTGTTCTCCTTATAGCCTATTAAAGCTTAGTAGCTTTTTCGACAGCTTCATCAATGCTACCAACCATATAAAAAGCTTGTTCTGGTAAGGCATCATAATCACCATTTAAAATACCTTTAAAGCCAGCGATAGTATCTTTCAATGAGACATATTTACCTGGACTACCAGTAAAGACTTCAGCAACAAAGAAAGGCTGAGACAAGAAACGCTGGATCTTACGAGCTCGGGTGACTGTCTGTTTATCTTCTTCTGATAATTCATCCATACCTAAAATTGCTATGATATCTTTCAACTCTTTATAACGCTGTAATGTACCTTGAACACCTCGTGCTACGTCATAATGATCATTACCAATCACTAAAGGATCTAATTGACGACTGGTTGAATCCAACGGATCAATCGCTGGATATATACCTAACTCGGCAATCGAGCGAGACAACACAACTGTTGCATCTAAGTGAGCAAATGTCGTTGCAGGCGATGGATCTGTTAAATCATCTGCTGGTACATAAACAGCTTGGATAGAAGTAATAGAGCCTGTTTTCGTTGAAGTAATACGTTCTTGTAGCACGCCCATTTCTTCAGCAAGTGTTGGTTGGTAACCCACTGCTGAAGGCATACGGCCCAACAATGCTGATACTTCTGTACCGGCCAAAGTGTAGCGATAAATATTATCGACGAAGAATAAAACATCACGGCCTTCATCTCGGAAGAACTCTGCCATTGTTAGACCGGTCAGAGCAACACGCAAACGGTTACCTGGAGGCTCGTTCATTTGACCATACACCAACGAAACTTTATCAATTACGTTTGAATCTGTCATTTCATGATAGAAATCATTACCTTCACGAGTACGCTCACCCACACCGGCAAATACAGAGAAACCACTGTGTTCAATCGCTATGTTACGGATGAGCTCCATCATATTGACAGTTTTACCAACTCCAGCACCGCCAAACAGACCAACTTTACCGCCCTTAGCAAAAGGACAAACTAAATCAATAACCTTGATACCAGTTTCTAATAGCTCATTACTCGCAGCAAGCTCATCAAAATCTGGAGATTTACGGTGAATACCCCATTTAACTTCTTCACCGATGTCACCCTTTTCATCAATAGGGTTACCTAGAACATCCATTATCCGGCCCAGCGTTTTCTGGCCAACCGGCACTTGAATAGTTTCACCGGTATTAGATACTGCCAAGTCACGTTTAAGGCCATCAGTGACACCCATCGCAATCGCGCGGACAACACCATCACCTAGCTGCTGCTGAACTTCAAGCGTTAAGCCTTCTTCTTCAACCATCAAGGCATCGTAAACTTTAGGTATGCTGTCACGCGGAAATTCCACGTCGACGACCGCACCGATAATTTGTACAATCTTTCCAGAGCTCATCTTGCTTCCTCTTTCAATACATTTAGGTGATTAAACCCGTGTTATTTACTTTATACCGCTGCCGCACCAGCAACAATTTCTGATATTTCTTGTGTAATAGCTGCTTGACGCGCTTTGTTATAAACCAGTTGCAAGTCATCAATAAGATCACCCGCATTATCCGATGCACTTTTCATAGCAACCATTCGAGATGCTTGTTCACAAGCCGCATTCTCAACCACACCTTGATAAACTAACGACTCCATGTAACGAACCAGAAGGTTATCTAGTACTTCTTTAGCATCAGGTTCATAGATATAGTCCCAATGATGTTTTAATTCTTCATCTGGCGCTTCAGGCTTATTAGGCAATAGCTGCATAATTTTATTTTCTTGTGTCATCGTATTCACAAACTCATTAAACACTAGATACAAGCTGTCAATATGGCCTGATTCATAAGCATCGAGCATCACTTTGACACTTCCAATTAGCTCATTTGCACTCGGTGTTTCACCTAATTGAGTTACTTGCGCTGCTAGTGTCACCGGCAAACGACCAAAAAAACTGGTAGCTTTCTTACCAATTGCACAAACATCGATTTCAAGACCTTTATCTGCTTTAACTTGAATATCTTTTAGTAAGGCCCTAAATAAATTATTATTCAGACCGCCACATAACCCACGATCGGAAGAGACGACTATATAACCAACTCGTGTTTTCTCTTCTCTCTCCTGTAAATAGACATGCTTGTATTCTGGGTGTGCAAAAGCCAAATGCTGAATCACATTATGAATTTTGTCCGAGTAAGGGCGCGTTGCAGCCATTCGCTCTTGGGCTTTACGCATCTTACTTGCAGCCACCATTTCCATCGCACGCGTAATCTTCTGCGTATTTTTGATGCTGCCTATCTGAGTCCGTATCTCTTTACCGCTAGCCATGCTTTATGCTCCGCTTACCAGCTGCCTGTTGTCTTAAAGCTTTCAATTGCTGAACGGATACCGCCAGAAATATCATCACCAAAGCCACCAGTATCATTAATTTTAGTCATTAGCTCAGCTTCATTTGACTTCATATAGGACAATAAAGCCGCTTCAAAAGAGCCCACTTTCTCAACGTCTACATCATCAATAAAGCCTTCGTTAGCCGCAAATAAAGAGACTGACATTTCGGCAATAGATAATGGTTGGTACTGTGCTTGCTTCATTAACTCAGTAACACGTTGACCACGTTGAATTTGGCTACGAGTTGCTTCATCAAGATCGGAAGCAAATTGAGCAAACGCCGCTAACTCACGATATTGAGCTAAATCGAGGCGTGTACCACCACCTAGCTTCTTAATGATTTTAGTTTGAGCAGCGCCACCAACACGAGATACTGACAAACCAGCATTAATAGCAGGGCGTATACCCGAGTTAAATAAATCTGTTTCTAAAAATATTTGACCATCAGTAATTGATATAACGTTAGTCGGTACGAAGGCAGAAACGTCACCAGCTTGTGTTTCAATGATGGGTAAAGCCGTTAAAGAACCTGTTTTACCTGTGACTGAACCACCAGTCTGTTTCTCAACATAATCTGCACTAACACGTGATGAACGCTCTAATAAACGAGAGTGAATGTAGAAGACATCACCTGGATATGCTTCGCGACCTGGTGGCCGACGTAATAACAAGGACATTTGGCGATAAGCCCATGCTTGTTTGGTTAAATCATCATAAATAATTAAAGCATCTTCACCTTTATCGCGATAATACTCACCCATTGAGCAACCCGCATAAGGTGCAATGAACTGTAATGCTGCTGCGTCAGATGCTGCTGCTGCAACGATAGTCGTATGTGCCAATGCACCATGCTCTTCAAGTTTACGTACTACATTAGCAATCGAAGATGCTTTTTGACCAATCGCTACATAAATACATTTAACACCTGTACCTTTCTGATTAATAATCGCATCAATCGCTATCGCTGTCTTACCTGTTTGACGGTCACCGATAATTAATTCTCGTTGACCACGGCCCACTGGAATCATCGCATCAACTGATTTCAATCCTAACTGAAGCGGTTGATCAACAGATTGACGTGAGATAACACCTGGTGCAACTTTCTCAATAGGAGATGTCGCTTCACTGGTAATTTCACCCTTACCATCAATTGGGTTGCCTAATGAGTCAACAACACGACCCAACAAGCTTTCCCCAACAGGCACTTCTAAAATACGGCCAGTACATTTAACACTGTCGCCTTCCGTAATATGCTGATAAGGCCCCAACACTACCGCACCAACAGAGTCGCGCTCTAAGTTAAGCGCCATACCATAAGTGTTACCAGGAAACTCAAGCATTTCACCTGCCATTACATCGGCCAAACCATGGATACGTACGATACCATCGGTAACACCGACAACAGTTCCTTCTGTACGTGCTTCAGTAGCCCCATCAAAGCTTTCAATTCGCTTTTTAATCAGGTCGCTAATTTCTGCTGAATTCAGTTGCATCTTAATTCCTCTATACAGGCCATTAGTTTATAACGTTGGCCAGTCTGTTCAATTTACCCAAGGCTGATCCATCAATGATCAGATCACCGGCTCGAATAATCGCTCCACCTAATAAGCTTTCGTCTACTTCAACATTTAACGTGACATCTCTGCCCGTACGTTTTTTCAGCGCTTTTGCAATATTAACTTCTTGTTCTGGCGTTAAAGCTCTCGCAGAATTAACCTCTGCAGTCATCACTTGCTCTGCTTCAGCACGCAACTGTTCAAAGATAACAGCTATGTCCATCAGCAAAGGTAGGCGCTTATTTTCTGCTAGTAAAGCCAAAAAATGACGACCATCTATAGTGACCAGTTCTCCAGCAATATCTGCCAGTAAACTGATTACTTGTTCATCGCTAATGGATGGGTTTGCTATCATCGCTTCGATATGTTTATCGACAACACTTTGTGCCATCACTGCCAAAAAACCTGACCAGACTTTTAACTCAGCTTTTTCATTAGCGATGTCAAATGCTGCATTAGCATAAGGACGAGCGATAGTAATTGCTTCAGCCATCGTCTACCCCCTAGATCCGACTTACCAATTCTTTTAACAAATCAGTGTGCGCCTTATCATCTATTTCACGGTTGAGAATTTTCGCAGCTCCAGCCAATGCAATACTACCGACCTGCCCACGAAGTTCATCTTTTGCTTTGTTAGCTTCTTGCTCTATTTCAGCCTGTGCTGACATCAAGATACGCTCACCCTCGACCCGGGCAGTGTCTTTAGATTCATCAACAATTTCATTACTACGGCGTTGCGCTTGCGAAATTATCTCATTCGCCTGCTCTTTTGCTTCGCTAATAACTTGTTGCGCACGTTTTTCAGCTAACTCTTGCTCGTGGCGTCCACGCTCAGCTGCTGCTAAACCATCTGCAATTTTTTTAGTGCGCTCTTCGAGCGCTTGCATAATTGGTGGCCATACATATTTCATGCAAAACGCAATGAAAATACCAAAAGCAATTGCTTGACCGATCAATGTTGCATTGATGTTCATGCTTATACCTCTTCTTTATCGCAATACTGTTTAAAAATGCTACTAACCAGCAACTGCAAATAGAACATACATAGCCAAACCAACAGCAATCATTGGCACCGCGTCAACAAGACCAGCAACCAAGAAAAAGTTTGTACGTAACATTGGCACTAATTCAGGTTGGCGTGCAGCAGCTTCTAAGAAGCGACCTCCTAATAAACCAACGCCGATTGCAGCGCCCAAGGCACCTAAGCCAATCATCATAGCACCCGCAATATAAACTAAACCCATATCCATTTTTTTCTCCTAACAAATATCTAATACTAAAAAATTAAAGTAAAAACTTGCTTAAACTTAATGATGCTGATGCGCCATATCAATATATACGACAGTCAAAACCATAAAAATAAAAGCTTGTAACGTAATAATCAAAATGTGAAAAATTGCCCAAGCAACTTGTAACAAACCTGCCACAGAACCTAACATCAAACCAGCTCCATACATTGTTGCAATCAAAATGAAGACCATTTCACCGGCATACATATTGCCAAACAAACGCAAACCTAGGGAAAATGGCTTAGCTAACAACGTCACTGTTTCAAGCACAAGGTTGACTGGTAAAGCCCATTTACCAAACGGCTCAAGTGCTAATTCGCCCAAAAATCCGCCAGCTCCTTTTACTTTGAAGCTGTAATAGAGCATCAAACCAAAGACCACTAGTGCCATACCCATTGTTGCATTTGGATCTGTACTTGGTACAACCTTAAAAAAAACATTATGTGGATCAGCATCAAACAAGAATACCGCACCTTGTGCAACAGCCAGCGGTAAAATATCTACCGGTATCAGATCCATCAAATTCATTAAAAATATCCAAACGAAGATGGTCAGCGCAAGAGGAGCAACCAAATCATTTTTTCCACCAGTAAATGAACCACGAACAGTATCATTAATGAATTCGATAACCATTTCAGCAAAGTTTTGTACTGGAGAGGGAACACCTGTCGATATTGTTTTTGCAACACTTCGGAAGAACCACATCATCAACGTACCAAGTACGATTGAAAGCAACATCGTATCAACGTTAATTGCCCAGAAGCCCATTTGTGCTGCTTCTTGACCTGTAGTCGCAAAACCTAGCTCACCAGTTGGTTCCCATACTCCTGCCGCAGTTTCTACTTGCTTCTCACCATATGTGAGGTTTTGTAAATGATGCTTGATATAGCCTGATGTAGTAATCGATGATTCACTTGCCATTTTTGGTCTTAAGTCCGATTATAATTTCCAAACAGCGCAACAACTTGCGCCACTATAAAGCCTACTAACAACATCAATGACGAGCCTCTCAACATTGAAAATCCGATAGCAAATAAAACAATGGTTAGTGCCCAGCGCTGAGCAACACAACGGTACGCCCTTCCTAAATTCATACTCGCATCTGCTTTAGCAAACTTTCCAGCAGCTAACAAATGCCACCTCTGCAGTAAAGTGTTGGCTATCGCCATTACTCCGCCGTAACAACAAGCAATGCTTGCTGCCATTCCTTGCCATAGAAAGATGATTGAAACCGATAACACCAGTGAAAGTAGCTGCAATTTCAGCAGATAATTGAGAGGCTCAACTTTAACTAAACCTTCGATCGATTTCACTAGGCTTTAATTCTTACTAACTAAACCCGTGCATTATATAGAGCAGGCCTTTACTGGGTCAATTAAAATCAGTGATTTACTTTAATTTTTTAACAATTCTCTTTAAATCTTCCACGCTCGCATAATCAATAACCAGCTTACCTTTACCGCTTACAGTATGTTTGACTAAAAAATGATGGTCTAACTTCTGTTTGATTAGCTTTTCAATGTTATCCAGTTCTGCTTGTAAAGAATCTTCAGGCTGCGGCTTTTCTTTTGCTGGGCGCAATAAACGCCTTACTAACTGTTCAGTCTCGCGAACAGATAAGCCCCGTTCAACAATACTATTTGCTGTATCTGACTGTAAGCGACCTTCGAGGGGCAATAAAGCACGTGCGTGGCCCATTTCTAGATCACAATTCTCTACCAACCTCTTAACATCTTCATTAAGGTTTCTAAGTCGTAGTAGATTTGATACAGCTGCTCTTGAACGACCAACAGCTGCCGCTGCTTCTTGATGCGTCATAGAAAACTCTTCACGCAAACGATGCAAAGCATTCGCTTCTTCCATCGGGTTTAAATCTTCTCTTTGAATATTTTCAATCAAGGCCATAGCAATCGCATTACGATCCGGCACATCTCTCACTAGGGCTGGAATAGTATCCAAACCTACAAGCTTTGATGCTCGCCAACGTCGCTCACCAGCAATAATTTCATAACGACCATCACCCACTGGTCGCACAACGATAGGCTGAACAAGTCCTTGAGCACGAATCGAGTCCGCTAATTCACCAAGCGACTCTTCCGACATATCTACCCGCGGTTGATATTTGCCCGGCTGAATAACATCCAAAGGGAAGTATTGCAGACTGTCACTAATGCCGTCCTCCTGATGATCAACATCAGCTAATAAAGCATCCAACCCCCTACCTAACCCTCTTTTTTTAGTCGCCATTACCGCCCCTATCTATATTATTTCAGACTAGTTTAACTTTCTTCACGCCGCATAAACTCACTTGCTAGCGCCATATATGCAATAGAGCCTCGCGATAACCGGTCATAATCCAACACCGGGACACCATGGCTTGGAGCCTCTGCCAACCTTACATTCCTGGGAATAAGGGTGTGAAACACCTTTCGCTCAAAATGCGTTATCAACTGCCTTGAGACCTGATTAGCAAGGTTATTCCGGGCATCAAACATCGTTCTCACCAGACCTGTAATCTCTAGAGTCGGGTTTGCTCGCTGTCTAACCCGTTCGACTGTTTTTAATAGCGAGGATAAACCTTCCAAAGCATAGTATTCACACTGAACCGGAATAATAACGCCCTTAGATGCTACCAGTGCATTCAACGTCAGCATACTTAAAGAAGGCGGGCAATCAATCAAAATAAAGTCATAATCGGCACGAATTGGCTCTAGTGCTAGCCGAAGCCGATGCTCTCGTAAATCTTCATCTAATAACTCAACTTCGGCTGCTGTTAAGTCTGAAT
>CAJWKF010000011.1 GCA_913042265.1 uncultured Gammaproteobacteria bacterium | reverse complement strand
TAAAGTTACTAACAATTTCTGTGGATAAGTCTGTGATTAACTCAACTGTCACTCGGTAGACTATTCATATACAGGCGTTAAGCATACATTGTACAAACTTTGTACAATCATGATAAGTCCTTTATAATCAACATGTTAGTAATGCCTTTTATTTATCAATAGCTTAGGAGAACTTTATTAAGGCAAAATCATTACACCCTTTTTTACTTGAATAACTTTGAGATTGTCAATAGTTATTTTATTAATACTATTCTGTATATAATCGATAGTGACTGCTATTTATTGCAAAAATTTATCTTCTTCTAGACAGATTCTGTCTCGTTCTCAAAGTCGATGACTATTTCCCCATCAACCAATGTAATTCGAGCGTGCCCCCCTTTGCTTAATTTGCCAAAAAGCAACTCATCAGCCAACGGTCTTTTTATTTTTTCTTGGACTAATCTAGCCATTGGTCTTGCTCCCATACTCAGGTCATATCCGTTTTCGGCAAGCCATTCCCTAGCCTCATCTTCAACTGCTAAAGTAACGTCCTTGTCTTGCAATAACATTTCAAGTTCAAGTACTGCTTTATCCGCGACACGTAAAATTGCAGCTTTAGCTAGAGATTTAAATTGAATAATACCATCCAAACGATTACGGAATTCAGGAGTAAATGCTCGCTTAACAACCTCCATTCCATCCGCTTGATGATTCTGCTCGGTAAAACCCATTGATGACCGACCCATTTCATGTGCCCCTGCATTACTTGTCATGACCAAAACAACGTGACGAAAATCAGCTTTTCGCCCATTGTTATCGGTTAGAGTACCGTGGTCCATAACTTGTAATAGTAAATTGAAAACGTCCGGGTGAGCTTTTTCAATTTCATCTAGTAATAGGACAGCATGAGGCTGCTTGCTAACAGCTTCTGTTAAAAGACCACCTTGCTCATAGCCTACATAACCAGGAGGAGCACCAATCAACCTAGAAACCGTATGACTTTCCATGTATTCAGACATATCAAATCGTATAAGCTCAACGCCTAAATTATGTGCTAACTGCCTAGTGACTTCTGTTTTTCCAACACCTGTTGGACCTGTAAATAAAAAGGCACCTGTGGGACGCTCTGGATGGCCCAGACCAGATCTGCCCATTTTGATAGCAGAAGAAAGGGTTGCTATAGCTTCATCTTGTCCAAAAATGACATGTTTAAGGTTTTTTTCAAGATTTCTTAAGGTGTCTTTATCTGTGTCATTAACTGTTTTGGCTGGAATCCGGGCAATCTTTGCAACTATTGCTTGTATATCATTAACCCCAATCATTTTCTTACGTTTAGACTTAGGCAATATCCGCTGAGCAGCCCCAACTTCATCTAAAACATCTATAGCTTTATCTGGTAAAAAACGGTCATTAATGTAGCGATCTGATAATTCTGCTGCCTGCTCAATTGCCGCTATGGTATACCTTACATCGTGATGTTCTTCCAACCCTACTTTCAGACCTTTCAAGATTTTCTTAGTTTCTTCAACTGACGGTTCAGATACATCAATTTTTTGGAAACGTCGTGTTAACGCATGGTCATGTTCAAAAATACCTCTGTATTCTTGGTACGTCGTTGAACCAATACACTTCAACTCACCAGTAGCTAGCAATGGTTTTAGCAAATTGGCAGCATCCATTGCTGAATTGCCAGCAGAGCCAGCTCCAATTAGAGTATGAATTTCATCTATGAAAAGTATTGCGCTACTTTTCTCTTTAATTTCTCGTAAAAGTGCTTTTAAACGTTTTTCGAAGTCACCACGGTATTTAGTACCCGCTACTAGAGCACCCATATCGAGTGAATAAATCACGGCATTTTTTAAAATATCAGGTACTTCATTAAGCACAATCCTCCTCGCAAGGCCCTCTGCTAATGCTGTTTTACCAACGCCAGCCTCTCCAACGAATAAGGGGTTGTTCTTACGACGTCGACATAAAATTTGTAAGGTTCTCTCAACTTCGTACTCACGACCGATTAATGGATCAATCTTGCCAGCTATTGCTAGTGCATTGAGGTTTGTTGCGTATAACGATAATGGATTGTTACTCTCGTTATCGCCCTCACCCTTCTCAACATCGATGTCGGCTTGTAAATTAATTAGACCATCGTCAGTCCCTTGGCTAATGGCATTAACGACATCAAGACGTTTCACATCTTGCTTTTGTAACAAATACACGGCCTGAGCTTGTTGTTCTGAGAAAATTGAAACTAAAACATTGGCACCTGTAACTTCAACCCCAGCTGATGACTGAACATGCATCACTGCGCGTTGTAATACTCGTTGAAAAGCTAGAGTTGGCTGTGTCTCACGCTCACTATCCTCAGCAAGTGTGGGTAAGTTATCACTCAAAAAGCCAGTCAATTCTTGTTGCAATATTGTAATATCAACATCGCATGCTTTTAAAACAGCAAGGGCTTGGCTATTTTCAAGAAGTGCAAAAAGCAAATGCTCTATTGTAAGAAATTCATGAGCAGCTTTTCTGGCATGACTAAACGCCTGACTGAGTGTTTGTTCTAGCTCTTTACTTAGCATGATTTGTCTCTCTATCTAACCTAACATTGACGTTTATTCTTCTTCCATAGTGCATTGCAGCGGATGGCCATGTTGTTGAGCATAACTATTAGCTTGCTCTACTTTTGCTTCTGCGATCTCAAATGTATATACACCGCATTGTGCAAGTCCTTCTGTATGAACTTGTAGCATTGTACGAGTAGCACTCTCATGTTCCATTCTAAATAAGCCTTCAAGTACCTTAATTACAAATTCCATTGGCGTGTAGTCATCATTAAGCATCAACACTCTATACTTCGGCGGCTGTTTTAGGTCGGGCTTTACTGGTGATACGGTTAAACCGTTATCGCTCTGCCAATCGTGGTCTTGCTCGTCACTCATTTTTTTATTTACCTACTTGCTCAACCATTTTTTTTAGTTCACCATTTTCATAAAGCTCCATAACGATATCGCAACCACCAACCAACTCACCGCCTATATAGAGCTGAGGAAAAGTTGGCCAATCAGCGTAACGATGTAAATTTTCGCGTACATCTGATTCGGCTAATACGTTGATAAACGAGAACTCTACTCCACACTCTGTTAGTGCTGCTGATGAACGGCTTGAAAAGCCACATTGTGGAAAGTCGGGCGTGCCCTTCATAAACAAAATAATATTGTTAGACTCAATAGCCTGCTTAATTCGTTCCATTACGTCCATCGTAAACCTCTATTCAAATAATTAGTTAATCACGTTAAAATATATGGGGGCTATGTTGTCGATTTCAAGCTTATGCTAGTTAAAAAACTACTGCAATATTCCCAACACACCTTCTAAGCCACAGTAATTTAGAACTATATCAGCTTCTGACTGAACTTTAGGCTTAGCATGGTAGGCGATACTTAAGCCAGCCTCCTTCATCATTGATAAGTCATTAGCTCCATCTCCCATTGCGATGGTTTGTGAAGGACTTATTCCTGCTTTTTCACACTGTGTCAGCAAGAAGTCTGCTTTTGCTTCTGCCCCACAAATCACGCCTGAAACCTCACCCGTTAATTTACCATTTTTTTCTGTTAAAACATTGGCCATAGTATAATCTAGACCTAATTGCTCTTTCAATCGTTCCGTAAAAAATGTAAACCCTCCTGACACTAGTGCCGTCTTTATGCCTTTTTCTTTTAATCCTTTCAGCATAACTTCTGCTCCAGGATTAAGTTTGAGCCTCTCTTCAAATACTCGGTCTAACACTGATGTATCCAAGCCTTTTAGTAATGCGACACGCTTGCGTAATGAGGTTTCAAAATCTACATCTCCACGCATAGCAGCTTCAGTAATAGCTGACACTTCTGCTTTAGCATCAATGTAGTCTGCTATTTCATCAACACACTCGATACTGATCAAGGTCGAGTCCATATCTGTGACCATTAACCTCACTTTAGCAGGATCAAATTGTTCCGGAATAACATTAATGTCAAAATCATAACACTGACGTAAATTAGACAATTGCTCTGACAACAGGTTTTGAGGGATAGTCACCCTGATATGCTGACTATAAAGTTCTATTACTCCATTTAAATGGTCACTTATTTCTAATGCAATGGAATTTGTTAAATTTTCGCCTTGTAACACTAATATTGCCATTATATTCCCTATTTATATACAACTTTGACACTAAAAGTTAGGCTTAATGGGTGCCTCATTGAAACGAGTCACACTGGCAATTATTTCAGCTTTTGCCTCATCTATACCCACCCAGCCTTCTAACTTAACCCATTTGTTTTGTTCTAAGTCCTTGTAGTGCTCAAAAAAATGAGCAAGTTGTGCTAGTAGTCGAGGAGATATATCTGCTACATCATTCACATCCTCATACATCGGATCATGCGGCACTGCAATAACTTTAGCATCCTCACCCGACTCATCCGTCATTTTCAGCATACCTACAGGACGACACTGCACAACTGAACCACTAATTAAAGAATAAGGACTCATGACCAAGACATCTACAGGATCGCCATCATCAGATAGGGTGTGAGGAATATAACCATAGTTGCAAGGGTAAAACATCGCTGTGTTCATAAAGCGATCAACAAATAATGCACCTGTCTCTTTATCAACTTCATATTTTACTGGGTCTGAATGAGAGGGTATTTCAATGATAACGTTAATATCTTCGGGCAGATTTTTGCCTGAACCGACACGGTCAAGATTCATATTATGTAAAGCTCCAAAATTGGCGTGTAATTAAACTGATTAATTATATAAGAAATTGACTAGCTATTATACTCAAGTCCAAATAGTTGGTCAGTCCATAAGAACCATATCAAAATCTTCTTTACCAACCGAGCAATCTGGACAAAGCCAATCATCAGGAACATCGCTCCAGAGAGTCCCTGGGGCAATGCCCTCTTCTGGCAGTCCTTTCTCCTCATCATAAATAAAACCACACACTAAACAAATCCACTTCTTCATCTTTGAATTCCTGCTAGCCAAAAAATAGCGATACTGACACCAACACTAAAGAAAATATTCGCTCTAAAAATTTTATCGGTAAATATTTAGCACTTTTACTGCTAATGGACCAAAAAATATACTGGTACTAATAAGCCCTAAAAATGCTTTCCAGTGAAAAAAACTTGTTTGCTATTCCTCAGTAATGGGTTGTTGTTCACTAAAGATTATAAATCCTAACACACCAGATATAGCAATGGGCAGCGCGCAAGCGGAAATAGAGTAAAGATGGCACCATGATAATTCCACCACCTAGGCCTAACAATCCGGCTGTAATTCCCGAAAAAACTCCTACAAAAGCAAAACTTACCCACTCAATCATCACTCAATAATGCATCATCTTCACATTAATATGAAATGCAACTTTGCACACTAGTCTAATACAAGGTATAAAAGTAAACTTTTATAAAGTCACAACATCAATACGTTCTTTGTCTACTAACAATCAACATGAGGTTTTTTATGTCAACAATCAGTTATATGCCAACACTTTTGGGTGTTTTTGGTCTTTTTTGTGCCTATTTAGTTTACGGTATTGTCAAACGTGAGCCAGCAGGATCGGGCAAGGTTGTTGAAATTGGTGACCAAATACACCTTGGTGCAATGGTGTTTATGAAAGCTGAATATAATCGGCTTGCTATTTTTTGTACCGTGGTCTTTTTAGCTATTTGGGTTAGCGACCTTGGAGGTGCTACTGCTTTTGCATTCTTACTGGGTGCAGTTTGTTCAGGTGCTGCTGGATATATAGGCATGTACACTGCCACACAAGCAAATGTTCGCACAGCAACAGCAGCCCAAGACAAAGGCTCTTCAGAAGCATTAAGTGTAGCTTTTTTCGGTGGTTCAATCATGGGCTTAACAGTAGCTTCAATGGGACTCTTGGGACTGGGTGTGCTTTATTTAATGTTTGGATCTGATCCACATACAGTCCATGTTCTCCACGGTTTTGGTATGGGGGCTTCTTCTGTAGCCTTATTCTCTCGTGTAGGCGGTGGTATTTTCACTAAAAGTGCCGATGTAGGTGCCGATTTAGTCGGTAAGATTGAAGCTGGTATTCCTGAAGATGACCCCAGAAACCCCGGTGTTATTGCAGATAATGTCGGTGATAATGTCGGAGATGTTGCTGGTATGGGCTCTGATATTTTTGAGTCCTACTGTGGTTCAATGATCGCTAGTCTTACTATCGCATCGACAATGAGTTTAACTGCCATACATACATTAGCAGCTGATCAACAATCATTGATGTTTATGCCACTCGCATTAGCTTCTCTCGGCTTATTATGTTCAATAGCTGGTATTTATGCAGTTAAGTGTTTTGCTGGTAAAAGCCCTGAAGTTGCACTTCGAATTGGAACAATGGGTTCATCTCTTCTCTTCATTATCGTTGCCTTAGCAATGATTACCTCATTGGGTGGTACGACCAACTTATGGATTGCCGTCCTATCAGGTGCCATTGGAGGGATTATCATTGGTCTCATCACAGAATATTACACCGGTGGTGCACCTGTCATGAAATTGGCTAAAGATGGCGAAACTGGTCCAGCTACAGTCATGATTAGTGGTTTAGCTCTCGGCATGCAGTCTGTTGCCATCCCCGTTGTTACTATTGCTGCCATTATATTTATCTCCAGTCATTATGCTGGCTTATATGGTGTCGGAATAGCTGCTGTTGGTATGTTGGCAACTGTGGGGATTACTATGGCTATTGATGCTTATGGTCCTATTGCAGATAATGCTGGTGGTATTGCTGAAATGGCAGAGATGGAACAACATACTCGTGAAATAACTGACTCATTAGATGAGCTAGGTAACACAACAGCAGCTATTGGTAAGGGCTTTGCTATTGGTGCTGCTGCCTTAGCCGCATTAGCCTTGATCAGTGCTTTTATCGAAACTATTAGTCAAAGTAACCCTGAGTTTCAATTGTTACTTAATGATCCTATTGTGTTAGTTGGGATGTTTTTAGGTGGTACATTTCCATTTATAGTGAGTGCCCTAACCATGACCGCGGTGGGTGATGCTGCCTTTGAAATGATTCATGAGATTCGTCGCCAATTTCGAGATATACCAGGTTTATTAGAGGGTACAGCTAAACCAGACACTGCACGATGCATTGATATCGCTACTAAAGCGGCGCTTGATAAAATGATTTTACCCGGTGTGCTAGCGATAGTAGCACCAGTAGTCGTTGGTTTTGGACTAGGGCCAGAAGCACTCGGCGGTATGTTAGGCGGGGCATTAATTACTGGTGTGATGATGGCTTTAATGATGGCAAATGCCGGAGGAGCATGGGATAATGCAAAAAAATATGTTGAGAAGGGTAACTTGGGAGGCAAAGGCTCACCCGTTCATACAGCAGTCGTTGTAGGTGACACAGTCGGTGATCCTTTAAAAGATACTTCAGGCCCCGCAATGAATATTTTAATAAATGTAATGGCAATAGTAAGCTTAGTTATCGCACCACTTTTAGTTTGAGAACTTAAAGTATTGTCCTCCAAATAATAAATCTCTATTTTCACTCTTCATAATTAAAAAGCCGCAATTAGGAATGCGGCTTTTTTCTATCGGGAAGTATGCTAAAGCAACCAGACAGAATATCTGTTACCCACCGTAAGATATGGCAAATAGCGGGCCCTATGATTTTAGCCAATATATCAGTACCACTTTTAGGTATGGTGGATACTGCTGTAATGGGTCATTTAAACGCTCCGCATTTTTTAGGTGCCGTTGCTGTAGGTTCACTCATTTTTAGTTTTTTATTTTGGAGCTTTGGTTTTCTCAGAATGGCTACAACTGGTTTGATTTCTCAAGCTATTGGGTACAGTGACCCAGAACACCATCAGCAGCAACTTCTTCAAAGAACACTTTTGTTAGCATTCTTTATTGCTAGCTTACTACTAGTTTTTCAATCCCCCCTCTCACATCTCGCTTTTTATGCTATGGGAGCTAGTGATTTAGTCACGCATTACGGACAAGAATATTTCTCGATTAGGATCTGGAGCGCACCAGCCATTTTAGCCAATTACGTTATTTTGGGCTGTCTTATAGGGCTCTCCGCTACTCGGTCAGCTTTAGTTTTAGTTCTTACTATTAATATCGTTAATATAGTATTGGACTTATTATTAGTTAACGTCTTTCATATGGCCGTTGAAGGTGTTGCATTAGCGTCAGTCCTTGCCGAGTATCTGGGACTTATAATAAGTTACAGGTTGCTAAAAATACATCACATTAAGATATTACCTCTTAAATTTAAATTTAGTTTTAAGCCTGATTATGAGTTACGCCGACTATTAAAACTACATGGCAATATTTTTATTCGAACTTTATGCTTGATGTTTAGTTTTGCTTTTTTTATGGCGCAAAGCGCAAAACAAGGAGATATCGTCCTAGCTGCAAATGCAGTGTTACTGCATTTTATTACTTTTATGGCTTTTTTCTTAGATGGTTTTGCAAATGCAACCGAAGTAATAACCGGTAATGCTATTGGCAATAAGGATAGGGCTCAGCTAAAACAAGGCCTCACTTATACGGCTCTTTGGTCTGGTGTAATTGCGACACTATTCAGCTTTAGTTATTATTTATGCGGTCCCACAATCATAAACTTTCTAACCACTATTCCATCCGTCATTACTGCTGCCAATGAATACCTGATTTGGTTAGTAATAGCACCCGTTATCGGAGTTTGGAGCTACCTATTTGACGGTCTTTTTATTGGGGCAACTCGAAGTACTGAAATGCGCAACACAATGCTCTTTTCTACTCTAATTTGCTATTTACCTGCATGGTACTTTTTTCAAGGGCTAGGAAATCATGGTTTGTGGTTAGCGATTATTATTTTTTTTGCATCTCGTGCCATCAGCCAAGCTTGTTACCTTCCAAAAATATTATCTAATAAGTGAGCTTGAACATTGTGACCGTATGCATTAGCATCGTTTGTCAGCGCAGGATTTTAGCTGACTGGACGCTTTTTAGTATGTTAATCATTAGTTTGTTGGGGGTCTAACAAATTGAAAACTTGCAGCTTTTGTGAGAATGGGCACTTGAATGCAAGATAGTATGCCGTTAATTGTAAATTATCAGAAACACTAATATGGCCGTATAACCTATCCCCAACAATAGGGAAGCCTAATTCTGCACTATGACGCCTGACTTGATGTTTTCTTCCGGTTTCAATATTAACATCTAACAAAGATTGATTTTTTTCAGAATCATATTTAACAAATGAGAAATGGCTCTTGGCATCCCGCCCATCAATCTGACTATTAATACTTGCTGGTTTTTTAAGTGTTGTCCGCTGATCAAATTGGCCATGAACCAAAATTCGATAACGTTTATCAATTTGACGACGCTGAAATAAATCTGATAACGCAGCTGCCACTTTTTTTTCATGGGCTACGATAATTAAGCCATTAGCAGCCCGATCTAATCGATGTACAGTATAACTGCTTCGTTGTGGTGATAAATATTGCTCTGCCCACCGTGTAATTGTGCAGTGGTCACCCCACTTTGACCCTTGAGACAACATACCATAGGGCTTGTTCCATACACTGTAGCCTATTTTATCAGCAAGGAGCGTCGGCTGAGGTGGAATCATATCAAGTACTGATTTGTCATAATATATATGTAGCGTAGAACCATACCTTAACGCTTTTTTGGCTCGCCGCAAACGCTGTGTTTTCTTGCCGAATGTCTGCCAAACAGCTCCCTTTTGCATTAACTTCTTGATTAATTGTTTCGATAAATTAGATTCTACTGCCAAAAAATCAACTGCAATACTGTCTTGCTCTCTGACTTCAATATGCTTTTCGAACTGGTTTGGCAACTCAGACATGTTATGTTCCGCAACTTTAACGTAAAATTATAATACTACCCAATCATTGAAGAATACATTAGGGTTGACGAAAATGCTCCCCAAGCTATGATCTAACGACTAAGAGAAATAGTAAAAATTATTACACCTAAGGAATACATCATGCCCTATTTAAATATTGTGGTTAATAAACCTGTTAACAATGAAGCTCAGTTATTAAAAGCTGCTAGCAAAACAGTAAGCGAAGCAACTGGTAAAGCAGAAACTTATGTAATGGTCAGCCTTGATACCCAACCAAATATGTTAATGGGAGGTAATGATAATGCTCTTGCTTTCTTAGATTATCGAGCACTTGGGTTACCAGATGACAGAAATGTTTTTTCAGCTGCCCTCTGCCAATTGATTACAGACCAATTATCTATTCCTGGTGAACGTATATACATAAGCATGACAGACTCTGAACGTCAAAATTGGGGATGGAATCACCAAACGTTCTAAATATTTCAATAACAAAAGACTTTTTTATCCATTATTTCATAGGAAGACAGGCCGCTCATGCGTAGCTCACAAGTTTTAATAGCCACATTAAAAGAAACACCTGCTGATGCAGAAATCATCAGTCATCAGTTAATGCTACGCGCTGGTCTAGTTCGACGCTTAGCATCAGGCTTATATACCTGGCTACCAATGGGCTTAAAAGTATTGCGTAAAGCTGAAGCCATTGTCCGTCAAGAGATGACCAGTGCCGGCGCGCAAGAGTTATTGATGCCATCTATACAACCCGCAGAGCTTTGGCAAAAGACTGGCCGTTGGAACAAATATGGCCCTGAATTGCTACGACTCAAAGACCGCCATGGTCGAGAGTTTTGCTATGGACCAACACACGAAGAAGTTATTACAGAATTAGTAGGACAGGAAGTCCGAAGTTATAAGCAATTACCTATTACTTTTTATCAAATTCAAACTAAGTTCCGCGATGAGATTCGACCACGTTTTGGTTTAATGCGCGCTCGAGAATTTTTAATGAAAGATGCTTATTCTTTTCATCTTGATCAAGAATCACTTCAGCAAACTTATGACTCAATGTTTGCTGCTTACTCAAAGATTTTTGAACGTATGGGGCTCAATTTTCGTCCAGTGCAAGCCGATACAGGAAGTATTGGTGGTAATGCTTCCCATGAATTTCATGTGCTAGCGAGTTCAGGTGAAGATGCTATTGCCTTCAGTAGCCAAAGCCAATATGCAGCTAATGTTGAACTTGCAGAAGCACTTGCACCCCGCGGTAAGCGGCTTCCTGCAGTTGCGAAAATGACTAATGTCGACACGCCCAAGAAGCATACGATTGATGAAGTCTGCCAGTACCTAGATATCATGCCAGCTCAATGCATCAAAACCATCTTAGTTCAGGGTTCTGAAGAAGGATCAGTTGTTGCTCTTGTTATTCGTGGCGATCATGAAATAAATGAAGTAAAAGCTGAAAAAAACCCGCTCATTGCCGCACCTTTAACATTTTGTACGCCCGAGCAAGTTACTAAAGCTTGTGGTGCTAGTATCGGTTCTATTGGCCCTGTAGGCCTCACAATACCGCTATTGGTAGATAGAGCTGCAGCAAATATCGCCAACTTTGTATGTGGAGCAAATCAAAATGGCCAACACTTTTCCGGTGTTAACTGGGCGCGGGATTTACCCGAGCCAGAAACTGCTGATTTACGTAATGTTGTTGCCGGTGATCCAAGTCCAGATGGTGAAGGGGTATTAGAGATTGCACGAGGTATAGAAGTTGGTCATATATTTCAGCTTGGTGATAATTACAGCAAAAAACTTAATGCCAATGTTTTAGCAGAGTCTGGCAAATCACAAATATTAAGTATGGGTTGTTATGGTATTGGTGTTTCTCGTGTCATTGCTGCAACAATCGAGCAATATCACGATGATCGCGGTATTATTTGGCCATTAGCATTAGCACCTTTTCAAGTGGTCTTAGTCCCTATCAATGCTCACAAATCTATTCGTTTACGTGAATCAGCTGAGGCGCTATATCAACACCTACTTGATGCTGGGTTTGATATCCTATTTGATGACCGTGGCCAAAGGCCTGGCGTAGCTTTTGCTGATATGGACTTAATTGGTATTCCGCACAGACTTATACTTGGTGAGCGTGGCTTAGATAATGGAATGGTCGAATATAAGTGTAGAGCTGATGGTAGTGAATCTGAATTTTCTATTGATGATGTAGTTGTACAACTACGTAAAAGACTTAACATCTAAATCGACAATGGCTCTTATAACTAAAAAAGACTTTATTGATAGCATTACCGATGCATTGCAATATATTGCCTGTTACCACTCAAAAGACTTTATTGACGCGATGTCTATTGCCTATGATAAAGAAGAGTCTCTAGCAGCTAAAGATGCTATTGCACAGATCCTTATTAATTCACGTATGTGTGCAGAAGATCAACGCCCTATTTGCCAAGATACTGGTATTGTAAATGTCTTTATAAAAGTTGGTATGTCTATCCATTGGGATAGTGACCAGAGCATCGAAGATATGGTCAATGAGGGTGTTCGTCGTGCTTACACTCACCCCGATAATATTTTGCGTGCTTCTATCGTTAGCGACCCTATTCAATCGCGAAAAAACACAGGAGACAACACACCTGCCGTTATTCACACTGAAGTTGTACTTGGAAATAAAGTTGAAATTCATATTGCTGCTAAGGGTGCCGGTTCTGAAAATAAAGCCAAATTTACAGTACTAAATCCTAGTGATAATTTAGTAGATTGGATTTTAGCAACTATCTCGGAAATGGGCGCTGGCTGGTGTCCACCAGGAATGATTGGCGTCGGCGTCGGCGGTACAGCCGAAAAGGCGATGTTAATGGCAAAGGAATCGTTAATGGAACCCATAAACATTCAAGCATTAATAGAAAGCGGTCCCGTCACTGAGGCCGAAAAATTAAGAATTGAACTGTACGACAAAATCAATCAAATGGGTATTGGTGCTCAAGGCTTAGGTGGACTAACGACCGTACTTGATGTCAAAGTTAAAGACTATCCTACTCACGCTGCATCCCTACCTATAGCTATTATTCCAAACTGTGCCGCCACACGACACAGCCACTTTGTACTAGATGGCTCTGGCCCCGCTGAGTTTAAACCTCCATCACTATCAGACTGGCCAGAAGTTACGCGTCATGTCACCTCTAACACCCGACATATAAATTTAGATGCTCTTACATCAACTGATATTCACACATGGCAACCTGGAGATACATTATTACTGAGTGGTCACTTATTAACTGGTCGAGACACTGCACATAAAAAAATTGCTGAGCTAATAAATAATAAGGAACCTTTACCTGACGGTTTGTCCTTCAAAGGTCGTTTCATATACTATGTAGGGCCTGTTGATCCTGTTAAGGGCGAAATAGTAGGTCCTGCAGGTCCAACGACAGCCACCCGCATGGATAAATTCACTGACATGATGCTCGGTGAAGCTGGGTTACTCGGTATGATTGGCAAGGCAGAACGTGGTCCATCAGCTATTGCTGCCATCAAAAAGTATCGCTCAGTATCCTTAATTGCTGTCGGCGGCTCAGCTTATTTAGTGTCAAAGGCTATCAAGTCTTCTCGCATAGTAGCTTTTGAAGAATTAGGTATGGAAGCAATTAGAGAATTTTATGTTGAAAATATGCCTGTAACTGTTGCTGTCGATAGCCTTGGACAATCAGTTCATGAGTCGGGCCCTAAAAAATGGCGCCATAATATTTCACAATTGTCGATTAAACCTCTTCTTTTATAGTCTAGGAGTTCCTATGCTCGCCATTACACTACATCTTTTTGCTGCCGTTATCTGGGTTGGTGGAATGTTTTTCGCCTATACGGCAATGCGACCAGCTGCACAGTTTCTAGAACCAGCGATGCACTTAACACTTTGGTCTAATACCTTTAAACATTTTTTTCCTTGGGTTTGGTTGTCTATAATCTCTATCTTAGTAAGTGGTTTTTGGCTGATAGCACTATCTGGTGGTATGGGAGATGTTGGCACCCACGTTCATATCATGCTCTTATTTGGCATCATTATGATGTTACTGTTTATACATATTTTTTTTGCTCCCTATAAAAAACTAACCCGATCTGTTGAAATTAAAGATTGGAAAACAGGTACTAGGGCACTAGCCCAGATAAGGTTCTTGATATTTATCAACCTTACAATAGGTCTCTTTGTCACTTTTATTGGCAGTGCAGGTCAATATTATCTTTAAGTTCTCTTGATAAGGCTCGTATTGTTTCTCATACTTCCTCTCTCGATTAACATTACCTCCTTGTGTAGTAAATGGATTTAAAATGATGGCAAGCTAGGTAGATAGCTCAGTTACTAAAGCCAAATAGTGGTAATATTACACTTGTAATTGTTGATCACAATCTTAGCTATAAACAGTTCCTACACAGAAGGCCGTTCCTCCTGTAGAAATAATAAAATTAATGTCGAGCGTGTTGGCATTTCTCATCGTCGATACAACCAAGTACTCTACTCATGAAAAGCATCAAAAAATTTCTAGCTGAAAATAATAATCTCATTCATGCAACCATGCAAAAGATATCTTCTCATGTGCAGCGGCGTAAAGGCGAGTGGGTTTTTAACACCGTATTAATTGAAGGCCAAGAAGTCCCATTCAAATACAAGCGCCAAAAAGATTATAAGTCTCTTCAGGGAGCTTCGGTTGATATGATTTACTACCCAGATAAGGAAACTATAGCTGGCATGGAGTTTGAGTATATGAAGGTCGTGAAAATAAATATTTCTTAACATATAAATCATGACATACGCTAAGGGCATAACATGAGTAAAAATGAACAAGCGGCACAAAAGGCCAGGACACTCTTCAACACGCGCTGCGATGGTGTTTTAAGCACTCACTCAATTGACCTCCCAGGTTACCCGTTTGGATCGATTACACCTTATTGTCTCAATCGTAATGGCCAAGCGGTCATTCTAATTAGTACTATTGCCCAACATACCAAAAATATCAAAGCTAATAACAAAGTCTCTCTTATCGCATTTGATGATGCTGCTAAAGATAGCCAAGCCTCAGGGCGAGTTACCTATATTGGTGATGCCAGGGCCATTGATGACGATGAAATAGCCGAACGATACTATCGGTTTTATCCAGGCTCACGTAATTTTCATAAAACTCATGATTTTAACTTCTATCTTATTGAATTTGTTAGGGCTCGTTACATTGGTGGTTTTGGACAAATATTTTGGGTCGAGAACAATGATTTCATCAAAGCTAACCCATTTAGCTTTGATGAGGAAGCTGGAATGATAGACCATATGAATGCTGACCATCTTGATGCGATACAGCACTACTGTGACTTATTTGATATTACATACAGTGCTAAAGAGCAACCAACCCTAGTTGGAGTTGATAGTGAAGGTTTTCACCTCCGAGTCGAGGGAAGTATCCATCGTCTCGAATTTAATCACCCTGTGACCAATACCTCAGAAGCTCGAGCAGCTCTTGTCGAACTAGCAAGAAGACCAAAACAAATATAGCTCTTCACCTATATGACTATGCATACACTTTTATCACTATTATTAAAAAACTCACGCTGTAAAATCTAAAAATAAAGAGGAAAGCTGTGACTTTAAATCTCACTAAGGTATACATTTCTATAAATCTAAAAGTAATCCAGCAAACTTATTATCAATGAAATTTAATATGCATATATTAGTTGTTATTGTGGTGTTTCTTATATCTTCATGCTCCTCTTCGCAAGTATATAACCTAAACGATACTAGATATAACGAGCTTCTCGAGAATATAAAATCAGAGCCAAGTCTGATTGCAATTATAGAGTTAAGACACGTTTATGTCTTAACTCAACGTTATAGGAAAAATATTAATGAAGGAAGACCAAACCAGCCTCAATTTGAAGCTCTTCTCTATGAAGACTTGAAGGTTCCTCTTGTTATGGCTCATGACAGATTAGAGAAAAACTATACCAGCTTAAATGGCCATTACCTGGCAATGGCCACTAGTTTTGAGATGGGTAAAGAAGAACAAAGTAAGTATCATCAATTATTATTAAATATACTATTAGAAGCGATTTGGGCTTCCGGAAATGGCCGGTCTATTTCAACCGCCTTCTTTTCTACAAGTACTCATGAGATAGATTCCTTTATCGAACTACATGGCTTTGACATAATCAGCCGCAGCATGACACAAAGAAATGACAAATCATATGAGAAGGTTAAAATAAAGGATTTAAAAACTGGGCAACTCTTCAATTGGTACTTTGATATAAGTGCTCAGAAAAACGCGAATAAGTACTAAGTAATTTTTAATTAACCCACCATACACAAAGAATTAGTTTTCTTTTTTAAGCCACTTTTTTCGTTAATGCTTCAATTATTTTACCCATCGCCCTCGTTAACTGGCTTAGGTCCTTAGAATTAATAATATAAGGAGGCATAATATATATTAAGTTTCTAAAAGGGCGTATCCAAACACCTTGTTCGACAATATACATTGGCAACCAACTCATATGTTCCGACAACTCCTCGTTTAACTCTACAACACCAATTGCTCCTTTGACCCTTACTTCCTTAACTAGCGAACGTGTTTTATAAAGTAATAATTCTGTTAATAACTGTTCCTCGATATCTTGGACCTGCTGTTTCCAGTTCGACTCTAGTAAAACATCAAGACTTTCACAAGCAATACGACATGCTAATGGGTTGGCCATAAAAGTTGGACCGTGCATTAATACTCCACTTCCATCCGCACTGATCCCTGTTGCAACCTTGACACTGCATAAGGTCGCGGCCAGTGACAAATAACCTCCTGTTAAAGCCTTTCCCAAACAGAGAATATCTGGACAGATACCTGCTTGTTCATAAGCAAATAAGGTACCAGTACGACCAAAACCTGTAGCTATTTCATCTAGAATTAATAATACATCATACTCGTCGCAGAGGACTCTGACTTGCCGCAAATATTCGGGGCAATAAAACCTCATTCCACCAGCCCCCTGAACTAGAGGTTCAAGTATCACAGCAGCTAAGTGTTGATGATTAGCAATAATAAGTTGTTTAAAGACTGCAATATCTTCAGGTTGCCAGTCTTCATCACGTTGGCAATCTGGTGCTGGGGCAAAAATATGTTTTGCCAATACATTTTCAAACAAATAATGCATGCCATTATCAGGATCACTTACAGACATCGCACCAAAAGTGTCTCCGTGGTAACCATTTCTAATCGTTAGTAACCGCCGTTTATCAGTTTTTCCTTGAGCAAACCAATATTGTATAGCCATTTTTATCGCAACTTCTACAGAAACTGAACCCGAGTCAGCAAAAAAAACTTTTTGTAGTGGTTCAGCTGTAATAGAAATTAACTTACGAGCAAGTTCAATAGCAGGCGAGTGTGTTAACCCTCCGAACATGACATGTGACATATTATCTATTTGCTGTTTAGCGGCTTGATTTAATCGCGGATGATTGTAACCATGAATAGCGGACCACCAAGATGACATACCATCAATAATTTCACGGCCATCTGCTAGTGTAAGCCTCACGCCTTGTGCCGATGAAACCTCGTGTGTTGGTGATGGCATAGTGACACTGCTGTATGGATGCCAAATATGTTCTGCATCAAATATTAAATTGTCTGATTTTTGCATTATTAGATCATAGCAGTTGTCGCTGAAAGAACTATTAAAAATTTAGTTTATTCTCAATCACACTGCTTTTATCGAGCAATTGAAATTTTAGTGCCCAATTCTAATTTGCGCTATTTGGTGATGCTAAAACTCTCACCGCAGCCACATTCAGAAGTAGCATTTGGATTATTAAACCTAAAGCTTTGGTTCAAACCATCTTTTACATAATCAACTTCTGTATCGCCAATTATTGCTAGACTCTTTTGATCAATTACTACTTTAGCTCCATCACGTTCGATCACAACATCCTTATCAGATAGAGCCTCAGCATAATCTAATGCATATTTATACCCAGAACAGCCACTTTCTGTCACTCCTACACGCAAGCCGATGCCTGTGCCTCGTTTGCTTATCATGTCATGAATACGTGTAGCTGCCGACTCAGTTAATGTAATCATTTTTATGATGCCATTTCTAGATTGATTAGTTGTTCAGCACCAAAGTCATTTTGATGACTAAAGACTCCTAATAAAATTACAGGCACAGTATCGTAATTTAGAGCTTGCTCTAAAATAGCTCTATGCACATAAAGGCTATTTGTAGTGTGACGCATATAAAATACCAACCTAATTTAGAAATACTTACTTACTATAAACTTATTTTCACAAATCAGCCTTGATTTATGATGGGGTGTTAGCTGGTTACCATTAATAAAAACTTTCTAACTGATCACCACTCACCGCAAGTTTACCTGATAATC
Source organism: uncultured Gammaproteobacteria bacterium (assembly GCA_913042265.1). GTDB lineage: Bacteria > Pseudomonadota > Gammaproteobacteria > Nitrosococcales > Methylophagaceae. The sequence continues at coordinate 12,218 of CAJWKF010000011.1, read as the reverse complement.
ATTTATTCTTTTTTTTATCATCTAGCTCGTTTTCTATCTCAGGCTCTAAATCACAGTCTGTTAAATCAGGCATTTTCACATCGGGAATTTCACCACCCATTTTATGTATCGTTTGGCACAAGCTGTCGACACGTTTATCCATAATGTGAATATGTTCTATTAAACCATGGATTGCAGTTGCTACTGGATCTAAAGTTTCACTAGATGTTCCGTATGCATCAAAACCAACTGATTGAGCAAGTTTTTGTTTCTGCTTCTGATCTTCCGTTAAGGAATTTTTAACTATTCGCCCAGGCACACCTATAACTGTTTCTTCCGCTAAGACATCTTTCGTTACGACCGCATTAGATCCAATACGAGCACCATCATAAAGAGTAATAGGCCCTAATACTTTTGCCCCCGCTCCAACCACAATATTGTTACCTAGGGTTGGGTGACGTTTTCCCTCTTTCCATGATGTACCACCGAGCGTCACTCCATGGTAAAGCGTACAATCATCGCCAATTTCAGCTGTTTCACCAATCACAACTCCCATACCATGGTCGATAAAAAACCGGCGTCCTATTTTAGCTGCGGGATGAATTTCAATTCCAGTGAACCAGCGACTAAACATAGATAGGAAGCGCGCAAACCACTTTATTTCATGTGTCCATAGCCAGTGGCTTAATCGGTGCCATTGGATAGCGTGTAACCCTGGGTAAGTAGTGACCACCTCAAAAGTTGTTCTTGCGGCAGGATCACGATCAAAAACACACTTGATATCTTCCTTGAACCTCTGCCAAGCAGTGATTTCCTCGACCATTAAAATTCTCCTTTACTTTTTTCAGCAGCACGTAGAATACCATGCAAAATTTGTAATTCATTACGATCTAAATCGGCTCGATTAAATAATCGCCTCAAACGACGCATTAAGTTTTTTGGATTCTGGGGATCTAGAAAACCAATTGCCATTAGACTCTCTTCAAAATGACTATATAAATGTTCTAAATCTTTAGCATCAATAGCTTCACGATCTTCACCGATTCGGCCCACCTTAATCTCGGGATTAAAACTCATCTTAAGTTCATAAGCAAACACTTGCACTGCCGCTGCAAGGTTTAATGAACTATACGCTTCATTAGCAGGTATATTAATCAAGTTTTGACAACGATCAAGCTCCTCATTTGATAAACCTGAATGTTCCCGGCCAAATACAATTGCCACTTGTGCCCCATCTTGATATTGCTGGATCTGTTCGACTGCTTGACGAGGATCAACTACTGGTACAGGTAAATGACGTAAACGAGCACTCATGCCATAAACTTGATGACATCCTTCTATTGCTGATTGCAAATTATCATGCACAACGGCACTGGCCAGTAAATCATCAGCCCCAGAAGCTCTTGCTGTCGCGTCAGCACTCGGGAAGTGTAACGGTTCTACTAAGTGTAAATTTGATATACCCATTGTCTTCATTGCACGCGCTGCCGCTCCAATGTTACCAGGGTGTGTCGTGCCAACTAATACAAAACGGATACTATCTAGTGTCTTCATTGTGAGTTCCTAGTCAAGAACATGGCATCGCCATAACTAAAAAAGCGATATTGCTGCTCAATCGCGTGCTGATAAGCAGCTAGAATATTTTCTCTACCTGAAAAAGCTGAGACTAGCATTAGTAAGGTTGATTCAGACAAATGAAAATTAGTTATCATCGCATCAACATATTTAAACTGATAGCCTGGATAAATAAAAATATCTGTTTCTCCCATAAAAGGTGCGATGTCACCTGATGTAGATGCGCTCTCTATCGCCCTAACACTAGTGGTTCCCACTGCAATGACTCTGCCACCTCTTTCACGTGCTGATTTTATTTGTTCACAGACTTTTTCTGAAACATTAATCCATTCTGAATGCATTTGATGGGTTTTAATATTCTCTACTCGCACAGGTTGAAATGTCCCAGCACCTACATGTAATGTGACTTGCCCGGTTTCAATACCTAAGGATAATAAAGAATCGAGCATAGTTTGATTAAAATGTAAGCCCGCAGTCGGAGCAGCTACCGCACCAATATGTTCTGCATAAACTGTTTGGTATCTCTCTATATCAGCAGTACCCACTTCTCTTTCAATGTAAGGTGGTAATGGTAACCGACCGTACTGTTCTAATAAATCAATAACGCCTACATCACCGTGGAAAAACAATTCAAATAGACTGTCTTGCCTTCCCATCACTTCGACATCTAAATTTTCTTCTAGCAATAGGTGCCGGCCAACCCCCGGTGACTTGCTACTTCGAACATGTGCCAAGACTCTATGTTGATCTAATATTCTTTCTACTAAAACTTCCACTTTACCGCCACTCTCTTTTTTACCTAATAAACGGGCAGGTATTACTTTGGTATTATTAAACACCAACAGATCACTAGGAGAAAGCAATGATAATAAGTTTGAAAACTGTAAGTCTTGTAATTCTCCACTCAAGCCCTCTAGAGCCAATAAGCGGCTTGCACCCCTCTCGTCTGTTGGATATTGAGCGATAAGCTCTCGTGGTATGTCAAATTGAAAATCTGTTAAATTCATACCAAGATCATAACAAACAAACTTCTTTTTTCATTCTTTGTCTTTAATGTTGACTTTTATTTAAATAGTATTATCTCAAGCTATCACAAGATTAGTCATAAAATAAGACTTCCATAATGAATTCGAGCTCGCTATAATTCAATCCTTGAATTTGCCGGGGTGGCGGAACTGGTAGACGCGCTGGATTCAAAATCCAGTTTCTTCGGAAGTGTCGGTTCGATTCCGACCCTCGGTACCAAATTCATACTTCAAAACATATCAGAAGCAACTAATAATCAGCAGCATATATTAACAATAAAATAGTAATTTCTATACCGGCATATATTTAGCTTCGCTCCGCTTCAAGTTGGCATTACCAGCACCCCGCGCGCACTTCATAAAAAGTGTTCTAGTGTGAGAGATGATAAAATTATCTATTTCATCGCTGAAAAATCATCTTAATCACATAACATAAGTAAGCATCGTAAAGCTTACAATAATTAACTATCCTACTGAAATCAAATGAGTTTTATGCTCCACAAAACATACATTTTAGTTAGCCCTACTGATACGTCGCTGCTGAGCATGCATTGGCAAATAATTTCACGCTAAATTAGCTAATTCACTACCCTTCATTTTTCATCAAAAGTACTCGCATAAAGCGGCTATAACTGATATCTTTCTGTCCTTGCTAATTAAAAAATGCTGATGTTGTTCATCTTGAAAACGCTTGCCATCAGAATAATACAATGATTTGGGGTACTGTAAATGAACTATCAATATATACGATTCTTTTCTGAGATTGGTATTGATGATGTCGATATTGTCGGCGGTAAAAATGCCTCTTTAGGCGAAATGTACACCGAATTGAGCCGTGAGGGTGTCAATATCCCTAATGGATTTGCCACGACTGCTGAGGCTTATCGTGACTTTCTTGATCACAATGAGCTTGTTGCCCCCATTACCGCTGCATTAGACAAGTTAAATGTTGATGATACAAAAGCATTGGCTAAAACAGGCGAATATATTCGCACATTGATTAATCAAGCTGCAGTTCCTGAGGCTATCGTTGCTGAAATTGAACATGCATATGGCCAATTGGAGATTGAATATGGCAGCAATGTGGATGTGGCCGTTCGAAGTTCTGCAACCGCGGAAGATCTTCCTGACGCCTCGTTTGCAGGTCAGCAAGAATCTCACCTCAACATTACGGGCACCGCTAATTTAATAAATAGCTGCCGCCAAATATTTGCTTCTTTATTTACAAACCGGGCCATTTCTTACCGTGTGCATCAAGGCTTCGACCATATGAGTGTTGCATTAGCCATCGCTGTTCAAAAAATGGTTCGCTCAGATAAAGCCTCATCAGGTGTCATGTTTTCGATTGATACTGAAAGTGGATTCAGGGATATCGTATTCATTACTGGGGCTTGGGGCTTGGGTGAAAATGTTGTACAAGGTGCAGTCAACCCCGATGAGTTCTATGTGTTCAAGCCAACATTAAATACACAATACCAACCAATTATTAAGCACCAGCTTGGCAGTAAAGCCTTAAAGATGATTTACGCTAAAAGTAATTTGCCTATTGGTGCTACAGGCTCAGTAATTAATACTGACGTCTCTCCTGAAATGCAGGCACAATTTTGTATTAATGATGATGAAGTACTAGAACTTGCAAAAACAGCTGTCATAATCGAAAAGCATTATTCGAAAAAATCTGGACGTCCGATGCCAATGGATATCGAATGGGCAAAAGATGGAGATAGCGGCCAGTTGTTTATTGTGCAAGCACGACCTGAGACTGTTGAATCTGGTAAATCTTTACATGCACTCGAAAACCATATTCTCGATGCAAAAGGTAAAGTAATTATCGAAGGAAAAAGCGTCGGTAGTAAGGTTGCTAGTGGTAAAGCACGAGTTATTCTAAAAACAAGCCAAATGGCAGACTTAAAGCCAGGCGAAATACTAGTTACAGACATAACAGATCCCGACTGGGAACCTGTAATGAAAATTGCGGGTGCTATTGTTACCAACCGAGGTGGACGAACCTGCCATGCAGCCATTATTGCACGTGAATTGGGCATCGCCGCTATCGTTAGTACCAACACTGCAACTGAAGTCATCAAAACAGGCGATATTGTCACTGTAAGTTGTGCTGATGGAGATACGGGTACAGTTTACCAAGGCGATCTTCCGCACCATGTCGAAAAAATTGATATATCAACTATTCCAGAACCAGAAAATACTGGCATCATGCTGAATTTAGCTAATCCTGAGATCGCGTTCAAAACGAGTAGCCTTCCTAACTCTGGTGTTGGTTTAGCTAGAATGGAATTTATTATCAATAACAGTATAGGTGTTCACCCAAATGCTTTAATCGATTTTGATGACCTTTCTAAGCCTCTACAAAAGCAGATTTCCCCAAGAATGGCTGGGTACCCCAACCCAATATCATTCTATGTTCACAAATTAGCTGAAGGCATAGCAACTATTGCTTCAGCGTTCTACCCAAAACCAGTTATTGTTCGCCTCAGTGATTTCAAATCCAATGAATATGCTAATTTAATAGGTGGCAACCTCTATGAACCCGAAGAAGAAAACCCAATGCTTGGCTTCCGTGGAGCAACACGCTATTTGAGTGAGGGATTTAGTGAGGCATTCGCCTTGGAATGTAATGCCTTACGCATCGCCCGCACAACAATGGGCCTAGACAACATTACGGTGATGATTCCATTCGCTCGAACCGTTTCTGAGACAAAGAAAGTCATTGAATTGATGGCCTCTCATGGCCTAGTTAGAGGTAAAAGAGGCCTCAAAATTTATCTCATGTGTGAGATTCCTGCTAATGTCATTTTAGCAGACCAATTCCTTGAGCTTGTCGATGGCTTTTCTATTGGTTCTAATGATTTAACACAACTAACACTCGGCGCAGATAGAGACTCAAGCTTACTTGGACACTATGATGAGCGCAATGAGGCAGTATTAAAAATGCTAGAGATGGCTATTCTAGCTTGTAAAAAAGCAGGTAAATATGTTGGTATTTGTGGACAAGCACCATCTGATTTCCCTGAAATAACTAAATTTCTTGTAGAGCAAGGTGTCAGTACTATTTCTGTCAACCCTGATAGTGTTGTTCAAATGGCACATGTCATTTCTGAGATGGAAAACAAAGCTAAATAGTCACCTTCTTATTCTAGTTTATTTTTTCAGCCTAAATAGCTGGAATAATCACTAGCCTAGATATTGATAATTACTTATACTTTAATAAATAGTGCTATTGATTCCACATGGCTTGTATGTGGAAACATATCCATAATTCCAGCAGAAACTAATGTATAACCGTACTTATGTACCAGTTCACCTGCATCTCTAGCTAATGTAGCTGGGTTGCAAGAAACATAGACGATCCTCTCTGCACCTAGATCTGCTAATTGTGACAACACCTCAAAGGCACCACTTCGCGGTGGATCAAGTAGTATTTTATTGAATCCATCATTCGCCCAAGAATAATCTTTCAAAGCAGTTTTTGTTAGGTCGGCTTGCTCAAAAGTGGCATTATTTAAGTCATTTAGCTTCGCATTATTTTGAGCGTGTTTAACTAAGGCCGCATCACCTTCTACACCAACCACTTCGCTGACACGTCTTGCTAGAGGTAAACTAAAATTCCCCAAGCCACAAAATAAATCTAAAACCCGATCTTCTGTACACACTTCAAGTAATTCCATGGTTAGTTGGATCATATTTTGATTAATCGTAGCATTAACTTGAGTAAAGTCACTTGGCTCAAACATTAAGGTTAGGCCTACCTCAGGTGCATAGCTCAATTGTGGTGACTTTGGCCAAATTGGTGTAATGGTGTCAGGACCTCCTGATTGTAGATAGATCCACAAATCATTTTTTTGACCATAAGTTATTAATATTTTTTGATCTGAATCAGAAAGAGGGTCTAAATTTCTAAATACTAAGGCTGTATTTTTATCATCCATCGCAACTTCTATCTGAGCTATACGATTGTATGCTGCTAGAGTTTCAATCATGCTGCCTAATTCAGCTAAACGAGTTCCTATTCTTGGATCTAAGACTTCACACTTATCTAATAATGCTAAATACGGTGTTCCTTTCTCTCTAAATCCAACTAACACACGATTTTTCTTAGGAACATGTTTGACACCCAGACGAGCTTTTCGTCTATAGCCCCATAAAGGTCCCGTCATTGGTTCAATCCACTCTTCTGGCTCTATGTGACCAAAATGACTCATTTGCTCCATCAGTGTTTTTTGTTTTAAGACAAGTTGAGCAACGGGGGCCATATGCATCAGGCTACAACCACCACAAACCCCATAATGTTGGCACTTTGCCTCAACCCTATCAGGTGACGAACTTAAGACTTCAACAACACGGCCCTCGTCATATTTACTATGTTTCTTACTGTATCGAAACCTGACTCTTTCGCCGCCTAAGCCCCCATCGATAAAAACAGTTTTTCCTTCAATTCTAGCAACACCACGCCCATCATGTGACAGAGATTCAATCTGAGTTTCGACTGGGTCTAGTGGTAATTTACCCCGCCGGTTACGTCTTGCCATGATTGGATCTCTTAATTATGCTGGAAAATAGAAAACCAATGATTTTACAGCATCACAACTTTATATAGTTAATTCACTCTTAATTTAAATGTTGGTATGGCCGGAAAGCTTTTATGGTAACCGTATAGATAATTTAATATGTAAATATACTGATTATTTAATAACACTAATTGGTAATTTTCCGTCAGTTCTGGAAAAAATTATAGAACAATGACAATTGAAACTAAAATGGCTTTAGGCAGGAAAAACACCTGTTGATAAATACCTGTCACCTCGATCACAAATAATCGCAACAATAAGAGCGTTGCTTACTTGTTCGGATAATCGTAAGGCTGCTGCAACATTTCCACCTGAGGAAACACCACAGAATATTCCCTCTTGTATCGCAAGCTTTCTCATCATATCTTCTGCGACTGCCTGCTCTATATCAAGTGTCTCATCTATACGCTCGGGCTCAAATATACTGGGTAAATAGGCTTTTGGCCAACGACGGATTCCAGGAATAGCACTGCCCTCCGTTGGTTGAACCCCGACAATTTTAATTTCTTCATTTTGTTCTTTCAAATATCGTGAGACCCCCATAATAGTGCCTGTAGTACCCATTGCACTAACAAAGTGAGTAATTTTTCCTTTTGTATCCTGCCAAATCTCAGGTCCAGTGGTCTCATAATGAGCTAAAGGGTTATCCATGTTGCCAAATTGATTTAATACTTTACCTTTTCCTTCTTGTTCCATTTCACTAGCTAAATCACGAGATGATTCAATTGAGTCTGTCAATATAATCTCAGCTCCATATGCCTTCATGGAAGCACGACGCTCTATACTCATATTTTCGGGCATAATAAGCACCATTCTATATCCTAAGATGGCTGATATCATTGCGAGTGCAATTCCCGTATTACCGCTAGTAGCTTCAATAAGAGTATCGCCTGGTCTTATATCACCCCTTTCTTGAGCTCGTCGGATCATACTGATAACGGGTCTATCTTTCAAAGATCCAGCCGGATTATCACCCTCCAACTTCACCAAAATAGTATTACTTGTTCCCCCCTGTAAACGCTGCAATTTAACTAAGGGCGTATTACCTATGCAGTCATCAATTGTCAGATAGGATGTCATCTACTTCTCCATCAATGTTACGTAAGCAATAGCATAATTCTCTTCGTCACTCAGACTAATAAAGCTACGCCCAACTTTTAGTTCAAATAATAATTCAACAGCACGGTGCTCAAAAACAAGTTCCGGGCGCCCAAGCTGATTATTTTGCACTGAAATATGGCTTAAATTAAGCCCATCTCGAAAACCTGTCCCTAGGGCTTTAGCAGTAGCCTCTTTAGCCGCAAAACGTTTAGCTAAAAAAGCTGCTGGTTTAGCTGATTTTTTAAAGATGAGTAGTTCTGTCTCACTTAGTATCTTTTGTGCTAGTTTTTCACCTCGTCTATCAAGCATCGCTTGTATACGAGGAATATTAACAATATCGGCCCCAATACCAAAAATCATCGGCGTGCTGCTAGCATCAATTCTTTCATTTCACGTACGGCAACTTTCAGCCCAGTGAAAACAGAACGTGCAATGATCGCATGTCCAATATTAAGCTCGTAAATATCAGGTATCTTAGCGACCGCAGTCGTATTGTGATAGTTAAGACCATGGCCCGCATTAACTTTCAGACCAGCTTGCTTTGCATATTCCACTGCTTTTACAAGAACTTGCAACTCATGCTGCGCAGCTAAATGTGATGGTGCATCCGCATAAGCACCAGTGTGAAGTTCAATCACGGGCACCCCACAAGCTACTGCAGCATCGATCTGAGCATTATTAGGATCTATGAATAAAGAGACATTAATATTTGCATCTGATAGACGCTCACAAGCCACTTTTAGTTTTGTAAGTTGACCAGCGACATCTAATCCACCCTCTGTAGTCAGCTCTTGTCTTTTCTCTGGAACTAAGCAGCAATCTGGAGGAGAGTATTTTTCTGCAATCGCTATCATTTCATCTGTGACAGCCATCTCAAGATTCATTTTTGTTTGTAAAATATCAGATAACATCATAACATCACGCTCTTGTATATGACGTCTATCTTCACGTAAATGAATGGTAATCCCATCAGCACCTGCCTGTTCAGACTCAATCGCAGCTTGAACAGGATCAGGATACATTGTCCCTCTTGCCTGCCTCAATGTTGCAATATGGTCAATATTGACTCCTAACTTTATACTCATTTTAATCTGTAACCCTATATTATTTATGTATTGATGCATCATGTAGCTGACTAAATAATTCCCGGCTTCGCAAAGGCTTATCACCCAAGTAGAAATGTATCACCATTCGCATTAATTGTTTAATTTCGTTAAGACTTTTTTCATCAAAATCTTGTTCTGTTACTAAATGTTGTAGGCTTCGACCTGATATACGATTTTTTTCTTGTCCTGAATGCCAACGATAAAGACCTGCATCCGCGACATAATAATAGTCTTTTCCTTCATCTATAGGCTCACCCGTTTCAACATCTTGGTCTAATACCAATCCATAGCCCAAGTGACTCAATAATTGTTTCTCAAATAAACGTAAAGTGATTTCATTTTGTAGCGCTTCTTGCAATCCAAAAAGTGCTTTTTGATAATCCACATATAAATTTGCTTCAGATTCACCTAATGGTAATAACTTCATCATTAATTCATTGATGTAAAGTCCACATAAGGCTGACTCTCCGCGCAACAAATAAGCCGGGCCATTAGGTTCTACAGCCGTCAATGTTTGCAAATCTCTTCTGCCTATCCATGACAGCAACAATGGTTGATAGATCTGTAGCAATCCTGCTTGACTACGTTTTTGCTTGCGTACCCCCTTCGCAACTAGGCTTATGCGGCCATGGTCTCTGCTAACGATATCCAGAAGTAAACTACTCTCTCTGAATACTCGCTGATGTAAAATAAAAGCTGGACTGAAATCGACCGTCACTGAAGTTCTCTTTATAGCTCGTCGTTATAACCTAAGTTTTTTAACATACGTTCATTATCACCCCAACCTTCACGTACTTTAACCCATAAGCGTAAAAAGACTTTATGTCCAAATAAACTTTGCATTTCGATCCTTGCATCTTTTCCAACAGATTTTAATAAGTCGCCTTTTTTACCAATCACAATTGCTTTTTGGCCATCACGCTCAACATAAATTACTGCCCCAATACGATAAAGATCTTTTTCGTCATCAAACTGCTCAATTTCAACAGTGATTGAATAAGGTAATTCCTGTCCTAAATGTCTAAACAATTGCTCTCTAACTAGCTCTGCAGCCAAAAATCGTGAGCTACGGTCAGTAATTTGATCCTCAGGAAAAATTAATTCACCTTCAGGCATTAGCTGTTTTATCTGTTTTTCTAGCTCATCTAGGTTCATACCTTTTCGAGCAGATATAGGAAATACATTGGCATAGTCAAATTGTGCTGACAGTTTTTGAATATGTGGCAGCATTACTTCTTTATCAGCTAGTTTGTCCATCTTATTGATCACTAATATAACTGGCGCCTTAGCACTAACCTTTAATCGTTCAAGCACTTTTTCATCTTCATCCGTCCAATTCATGCCATCCACTACAAATAAAATTACATCAACATCATCAATTGATGATGCTGCAGCTCTATTCATATAACGGTTCATAGCCTTTTTATCATCTATATGGAGCCCCGGCGTATCAACATAAATGAGCTGACTATCATCATCAGTCTTTATACCTAATATCCTGTGCCGCGTAGTTTGTGGTCGCCGTGAGGTAATACATAATTTCTGTCCTAAGACACGATTAATTAGTGTCGATTTACCTACATTTGGGCGGCCTATAATCGCAACATAACCTGAACTAAATTGTTTATCTGTCATAATATTTCTTCTAATAATGTTAGTGCACGCTCAGCAGATTTTTGTTCTGCTTTACGATGACTATTACCCTTAGCCATAACAACTTTACCCAACAATCCTACTTGGCAAGATGCTTCAAACAAAGGGGAGTCTTGCGCTGAGGTTTTTACTTCATTGACACTATACAACGGTAGCGGTTGTTTACGGCTTTGCAGTAATTCTTGTAAACGTGTTTTTGGGTCCTTAATGGCCTCGTCTATGTCTATTGAAGCTAATCGCTCATCATATAACCTCAGAATAAGGCTCTTAACTTGCTCGATACCACCGTCCAAATAAACTGCTCCCAATATAGCTTCTACAGTATCAGCCAAAATAGATTCTCGCCTAAAACCACCACTTTTTAATTCACCTGGACCTAAGATCAAAACCTCGCTTAGTCTTAATTCACGACCTATTTCTGCTAAAGTGACACCTTTGACTAAAGAGGCTCGTAGACGACTCAACTTCCCTTCTTTTACTTGCGGGAAACGTATAAATAGGGCTTCAGCAATAATAAAACTCAAAATTGCATCACCCAAATATTCAAACCGTTCATTATTAATAATGTCAGCGCTACGGTGTGTAAGGGCCTGCTCCAAGAGCTTAGGAGACTTAAATTCATACTGAAGAAAGGTGAGTAACTTATTCTGACGTGGCATTATCATTTTAGTTAATTGCACTGCCTAGGCGCTTCCAGCCGATGCAACTCCAACTCGCGTTACAATCCCAGCTCATCCAAATATAAAATGCTTTACCTACTAAATTACCCTCTGGAACATTACCCCAAAAACGGCTATCGCTACTGTTGTCACGGTTATCCCCCATCACAAAGTACTCCCCTTCAGGAATGGTTTGATCAACCAAAACTCTCTGCATTCTTGGTGCTAAAGCAATTTTATGGCTTTTATCACCTAACTGTTCAGACAAGACTTTATTGTTTATAGGAACAATCCCAAACAATTCAGAATCTTTTTCAAGAAGCCTTTGCTTCATAACTTGGCCATTAATATAAAGCGTCTTGTTACTATACTGCACATGATCGCCTGGTAAACCTACAACACGTTTAATATAGTCTACTTCTGGCTGCGGCGGGTATCTAAAAACGACTACATCACCGCGCTCTGGCTTCGAAACATTCATAATTTTTATATTTACAACAGGTAAACGTATACCATAACTATGTTTATTAACTA
>CAJWKF010000010.1 GCA_913042265.1 uncultured Gammaproteobacteria bacterium | reverse complement strand
ACATCTCGCTGGTGGAGTGAGTTAACCATATGCAAATGATGGTTTTCTACATCAACGGCGCTTTCACTTAACACATGTATTTGTGATTCTTTGATCCCTATAGACTCAAGCTCCTGCTCAACCTGCTCTAATTCATCAAGATCATCTGAAACATAATAATGCTTAACCATGACAGATACTCCCTTCGCTACGGTAGCCCCTTTTGGGGTTTAGAAGTAAAACCTACTCATTAACCGTTATACCCCTATAAATTGATTGTAGCAATAAAGGGAGGAGAGTTTGGCGGGCCTTGCTATGGGAGAGTTAGTTTTTCTCATCACTATCTGAGATAGCTGCATCAATAACGGATGTTGTGACTTTTGCTGCCACTTTTGCCGTTCCAACAGTGATACCAATTGCTGTACTTGCAATGGTGTCAGCGACAGTAATAATAGTGCAGCCAGTGGATATACTAAAGCTGAGAGCTAATAAGCCATATGCGAACAGTTTCATAAAAGATTCTCCTTAAACAAGTTTTATGATTTTACCTGCTTTTATCGCAGGAAACATCAATAGTGGAGTATTTTCGAGCTATTAGAAAAATAAAGTAAAAAGAAAGAAAATCACGAGAATTTAATGTTATGGCTAAGCCTTCGGCGTTCTTCGCCAATCACTAAACATTGGCCCATTACAAATCTTGAAATTGATGAAGATTGATTTGTTTAATTTGGTTCGACGCTGCTTGTTGTCTATCTTCTGTAGTGTTGTAACCCCAATTTGCGAGCACTAACTGAATTTTTGTTAAATCACGATCGTTCATAACATTAATAAGTGTGGGTAGACGATCTTCTAGAAAAACAAAAGGGTGATCAGGATATTTTTGTTGTAGTTGTCTTAATACTTGCTGCTTGCTGAGTTTTCGATCAAGACCAAATATCTGCTCTTTAGGAAAGGGGATTTTATTAGCAGACAAGATTTGTTCTACAAAGCGTTCTTGTTTGGTGGTGACAATAAAACAATAGTCAATGTTAATAGATGCTAGTTTGGCTTGAACACCTGAGAAGAGGGGGTTCATTTTTAGCCATTCGGGAAGGTCACGTTTTAGCCACTCGTCACGAGTACTTCCAAATTGCTGCTTGAGCTTTTCTGTGTCGAGCCTGTCGCGTTTAATTAAACCTTCAATGTGATGCTGAAATTCATTGAGTAAAGTGTCAGCGTCGATGCCCTCAAAAAGAAGCCTGACGATAAGGATGGATTCATAACCGGTTTCAAGTGCTGGCCGTACATATTTAAACTGTTCGATCACATCAGGGGGGATATGTTCGGGCATTTTGGGCCATAAATAATCTCTGGCAGCTCTCCACGCTGTGAGACTCGTTTCCAGGGCGCTATCGCAGAGGACACCATCAAAATCGAAAGCATAAAGCTGTGGTTTTGACACGACTTATCAGTTTAAGAGAGGTTTTAGATTACTCATATCTTGTTTTTATCGAGCTATACGCGTTTGACCGTTAATAGTCATTAATCTGACTTTATCCCCTACGAAGAAGGGCCGATTAGGATTGTGGCCTTGTACAAGAGATATCATTTTATTGTTTTTATCAAGGCGAACAACCAATTCAACTCCTTGTGATTTAGTTAGTCCTTCTTCTGCGGCGGCACCAGCAAGGCTGCCGGCAACAGCACCTATAACGGCTGCCACATTTGCACCCTTCCCTCCACCAACACTATTGCCAACAATGCCACCTATAGCCGCACCTGCTAGAGTACCTATCGGTGTTTTTGTACCTTCAATAGCAACCAAGCGCACATCTTCGATAGTCCCAAACTCTATGGTCTGTACTTGCCGGGCATCATCACGAGAATAGCTATCACCTTGTAAGTTAGTAGCGCAGCCTGCCGTAAGTAATAGGAATGGAGCAGTTAAAATAAAAAAAGTTTTTTTTGTAATCATGATGTTTCTCTTATGCTATTAATTACTATGACCGGAAAGGAGGTGGTTTGGTTCTCTTTCGTAAAGGACCCGGCCATTAAGAAGGGTAAAAGAGACTTCGTTACGAAAATGCCAGCCAGCAAAGGGACTGTTTTTACCTGCACTTATGAACTGTTCTGGCAGGCACTCACAGTGAGATTCAGGGTTGAAGATACAGATATCAGCTTTAGAGCCGACAGTTAGGTGGCCTGCATCAAGGCCTAAGACTCGCGCGGGGTTGATTGTTAGGCTCGCAATGGCTTGTTGTAATGATAGTTCCTCATCATCGACTAATTTTAGTGTTAAAGGTAGAAGGGTTTCTAAGCCAGAAATCCCAGGTGTTGTATCAGCGAAAGGACCGAGCTTAGCGTCATTATCTAATGGGTGGTGGTGCGAGCTTATTGTGCCAATGACACCTTCTCTTACGCTTTGTTGTAATTGTTCTCTATCCCGAGTGCTACGTAGAGGGGGAATGACATGACTTAAACTATCATAATTTCCGATGTCATGTTCACTGAGGTGAAGGTGATGGGGGCTGACATCAGCAGTAATGGGTAAGCCTCTTTCTTGAGCTTCTTTTATCATAGCAGCAGACTTTCCAGAGGATATGTTATGAAAGTGTGCAGTTACGTGAGAGTGCTCTATTAGTGAGATGTCTCGTGCAATTGCGATGGTTTCTGCTGCTTCAGGAATGCCACCCAGTCCTAAACGAGTGCTAACCATTCCTTCATGAATGCAGCCTTGAGATTGTAGCCAAGGATCGGCAGCATTGATAAAGATTGTAAGATCTAGAGTTGCAGCATATTCCATGGCTCGGCGTAGCACTAGTGTGTTTCGAATAGGGCTCAATCCATTACTAACACCGATACATCCAGCCTGTTTAAGAGCTAACATTTCACTGAGTAATTCCCCTTCAAGCTTTTGTGTCAGCGCGCCAATGATGTATATGTTTGCACTGCCCGCTTTAGTTGCACGATCTTCAAGTAACTCAACAGCTGCTGGAGAATCAATAATAGGGTCGGTGTCAGGAGGAGTACACAACGTTGTAATTCCCCCTTTTATGGCTGCTCGAGTTTCGCTAGAAATACTGGATGTATGTTGTTGACTAGGCTCGCCTAAGCGAGCAGAGATGTCCACTAGACCGGGGCAGACAATCTGATCTGTTGCATCAATAACCCGGTCTGGTATAAATGCTTCTGGTGATTTTCCGACAGCCAAAACGAGACCATTATCGATGTAAACATCTAGTTGGTCATCAATGTAATTAGCAGGGTCAATGACGCGGCCATTAGATATTTTTAACTTCATGTACTATCGTCCTGTTGCTCGGATTGTGAGCCGAGCACCATAGACATAACTGCCATGCGAACGGCAATTCCATGAGTGACTTGTTCTAAAATGACAGACTGGGGCCCATCAGCGATAGAAGATGCAATTTCTACACCCCTATTTATCGGGCCAGGGTGCATAACGATAGCATCAGGTTTTGCTAACTTCAGTTTTTCTTCTGTGAGCCCGTAGCTTTCGTAATATTCTTGGGGGCTAGGCAATAAAGCCCCTTGCATTCGTTCAATTTGTAATCGTAAAGTGATAATAACATCTACATCTTTTAGGCCTTTTTCCATGTCATGATAAACGTGAACTCCGAGGGTTTGGCTATCTGCAGGTAACAAGGTTTGAGGGCCTATGATACGAACCTCACCCACACCCAATGTTGCAAGAGCCTGTATTTGTGAACGAGCCACTCGAGAGTGCAAAACATCACCTACAATGGCAACACATAAATCGGGAAAATGTTGCTTATGTCGGCGTATAGTGAACATGTCAAGCATCGCTTGAGTAGGATGCGCATGACAGCCATCGCCGGCGTTGATAACGCTGACATGAGGTGCTACATGCTGTGCAATAAATTCGGCGGCACCACTTTTATTATGCCGAACAACAAACATGTCTGCATGCATAGCTTGTAGATTGTGAAGAGTATCCAAAAGACTTTCGCCTTTTGATGTAGCAGAAGTGTTGATATTGAGATTCAGTACATCTGCCGACAGCCTTTTTGCAGCGAGCTCAAAAGTTGTGCGTGTGCGTGTGCTATTTTCAAAAAAAAGATTCATGATTGTTTTGCCGCGTAACAGCGGTACTTTTTTTACTTGACGACCAGAGAGGCTAGAAAATTGTTCAGCATGATCCATAATATCTGTAAGTAAATCACGCTTTAGCCCCTCGATAGTTAAGAAGTGCTTGAGCCGACCGCTTTCAGTTAACTGGTTGTTAGTCATGCTGGACCTCCTTTATTTTCAGCTCAAGTTGGAGGCCGTTTGTGTTGCATAACTTAACCTGTTGTTCGGCTGTTAATTCGAGAGTATGGCCGATAATATCAGCTTGTATAGGGAGCTCTCTTCCGTTTCGCTCGATGAGAACTGCTAATGTGACTGAGGCTGGTCGGCCGTAGTCGAAGATTTCATTTAAAGCCGCTCTAATGGTTCGTCCGCTATACAAAACATCATCAATAAGTAGTAAGTGGCGATCCTCTACAGAAAAAGGTAAATCAGAGGGAGTAACTTGGGGGTGCATACCGATGCGGGTAAAGTCATCACGATAGTATGCAATATTTAGCGTCCCTAGATTACCATCAAAGAATTCAGACCCTAATATTTTGGCTAGTTCTTTAGCAATCCAGACTCCACCACTATGAACACCAATAAGAAGCGGTTGTTTTCCTGCAAGTGTCTGGCGTATTTCTGCTGCCATTGACTCTAGAGTTTGTTGAATATTAATTTCTGTTATTACTACTGTCATTGATTATTCAACCATGATTGGAGAATGAGCTGGGCTGAGATGCGGTCAACATCTTCGCGTCTATTAGACTGCATTTTGCTGCGAATGCCAAGCTGGTCTAGTGCTTCGAAAGTCGTAAGGCGCTCATCTTGCCAATCAATAGGTATGTGGAAGCGACCATTTAATCGGTTACCAAATCTCCTTGCTGCGGCTGTCATCTCTTGTTCAGAGCCATCCATATTTAAAGGTAAGCCGACGACAAGTAGCTGCGGAGCCCACTGGTCGAGTAGTGTTTTTATTTGGTCCCAATTTGGAATGCCTTCTCGTGCTTTTATAACCGTAAGAGGGTTAGCGGTTCGAGTGAGTTCTTGACCAACAGCTACGCCAATATTTCTCATGCCAAAATCAAAGCCAAGAAAGGTTCGCAGCTCACTCATAGGTGACCAAACAGATTATTCATCATTCAAAAGAAGGTAACACCGACCGAGAAAAGGCGCTCTACTTCAGTTATATAACGTTTATTGATGAGGAAGAGAATGACATGGTCACCAGCCTCAATAACTGTATCATGATGAGAAATTAGAACATGTTTTCCTCGGACAATGGCACCAATTGTGGTGCCGGGAGGCAACTTAATGTCACGAATAGTTCTACCGACAACAAGAGAAGAGTTTTTGTCACCATGAGCAACAGCTTCTAGAGCTTCCGCCGCACCGCGACGCAGTGAATGAACTGCGACAATATCACCGCGTCTAATGTGCGCGAGCAAACTACCAATTGTGGCTTGTTGTGGTGATAAGGCAATGTCAATACTTCCACTTTCTACAAGGTCAACATAAGCAGCACGGTTGATCAGGGTTAATACTTTTCTTGCGCCAAGTCTTTTTGCTAGCATAGAAGAAAGAATATTAGCTTCATCATCGTTCGTTAGTGCACAGAACAAGTCAATTTTATCGATATCTTCTTCGATCAACAGATCTTCATTCGCCACATCGCCCAGAAGGACAATAGTGTTGGTCAATTCTTCAGATAGTGCTGCTGCTCGCTCGGGGTTGGATTCAATTAATTTGACCTGATAATCATTTTCTAGTGCTTTTGCAAGCCTAGCCCCAATATTACCTCCACCAGCAAGAAGAATTCGCTTGTAGGGTTTGTCGAGCCGTCTTAATTCCGCCATGACAGTGAGAGTGTCTTCTCTGGCGGCAATAAAAAAAACTTCGTCATCTACTTCTATGACAGTTTCAGCCTGGGGAATGATGGGGCTTCCATCTCGAAATATTGCTGCTACACGGGTGTCTATTTTGGGAATATGGCGGCGAAGTTCTTTGAGAGGGCTTCCTACAAGGGGGCCACCGTAAACGGCTTTGACGGCGACGAGCTGAACTCTCCCATCAGCAAAGTTCAGTACCTGTAGTGCGTTAGGGTGATTAACTAAGCGTTCTATGTAATCTGTAACAATTTGCTCTGGACTTATGAGCATATCAACAGCGATGGCCTTGGGGCCAAAGAGTTCTGGTGTTGAAAGGTAGGAGGAGCTGCGGATTCGTGCAATCTTGGTTGGCGTATTGTATAGCTGGTGGCATATCTGGCAGGCTATGATATTAGTTTCATCGCTATTGGTAACAGCGAGGACTAAATCGGCATCTTCTGCGCCCGCTCTAGCGAGGACTTCGGGGTGTGAAGCTTTACCTTGTACTGTACGAATATCGTAGTGATCTTGTAAACGCTCTAGTAGCTCACTGCTTTGATCAACAACGGTGATATCATCATCTTCGCGGGCAAGGCTGGCAGCGACAGAGGAGCCGACTTGACCGGCACCAAGAATAAGAATTTTCATATTAGTCCTTAAGTCTGTTTGGCATCGATATCTAACGAGCGTAGTTTACGGTACAAGTGAGTTCGCTCCATCCCTGCTAGCTTTGCTGCTTTACCAACGTTACCAGCAGTTTGCTGTAATTTATAGAGTAAGTAAATACGCTCAAATTGCTCGCGGGCTTCTCTCAACGGGAGCTGATAGTTAATAGTGTCGTTGTTCTTTTGACTTTCTTTAGTGGGCATTAAGGCCTGATCGACGTCAGCTTCATTAATTTCATCATTTTCACCAAGCAGGAGTAGGCGCTGAATGACATTTTTTAGCTCCAGAATATTGCCTGGCCATGAATAGTTTCTTAGCCTATTTTGGGCTGCGACACTAAAATGGCGATAGGGCAACTGGTTCTGAGTTGTATGTTGATCGACAAAATAGTGAATAAGCTCAGGAATATCTTCAATATGATTTGACAGTTTAGGAATAAAAAGAGTGATGCTGTTAAGTTTATAAAGAAGAGTTTCGCTAAAAGTGCCATTAGTGACGACATCTTCTAATGTTTCTTGGCCAGCAAAAATAAGTTGTGACTGGTTCACTTTGCCATTTTCCAGCATGTGAAGTAGCAAGGCCTGTGCCTTGTCATCAAGTTTAGAAAGGTTGTTTAAATACAGACAGTTATGATCTGCAAGTGCGGCAAACCTGAGACTGTCAACAGGGAAGCTCTCGGGCGATAATTCAATAAATTTGCCCCCTGAAAAAGAACCTAAAGAATGAAGATAGCGTGCGTAACATCGTTTTCCACTTCCAGGCTCACCTATAAGCAGGATAGGCATGCTGTACTTGGCAACACGCTGAGCTTGTTTGCGTAATAAAGCTGCTTCTGAGCTTTTACCAACAGGTTCTTGTGTTTGATGTTTTTTTGAGGTGATGAGCTTTAGCTGGTTGGCAATAGCTGTTTCAACACCGCGAATTAATTTGGCTGTAGAGAGAGGCTTTTCTATAAAATCGCTAGCTCCTAAGCGGGTCGCTTCAACAGCTGATTCTATTGTGCCATGACCGGACATCATAACGATAGGCAGGCCGGGTTCTTGCTGTTTGAATTCGCGTAATAAGCTTATACCATCGATATCGGGCATCCAGATGTCTAGAAGGACTAGCTGAGGCAGTCGGAGAGCGAGGCAGGCCCGAGCAGTATTGCCATCAGCAGCTGTAGTAACTTGATATCCCTCATCTTGAAGAATATCCTGAATCAACTCACGAATGGCTGGTTCATCGTCTACAACTAAAATATAAGGTTTATCTACTGTGCTCAAGGTGCGACTCTCTTTAGCGGTATGTGGATTATTATACATGTGCCATGTGGGTCATGGTTTTTTGCTCGAACTGTTCCTTGATGTTCATCGACAATTTTTTTCACAATAGCAAGGCCAAGCCCCGTTCCGCTAACTTTGCTGGTGGCATATGGTTCAAATAACACATTCATCATATCATCAGGAATACCCGGGCCATAATCACGTACTTTAAGTTCTACCCAGTCAAGATTTGTTTTTTGGATAATACTGTATCCAATGTCGATCGTGACAGGCATATTGGCTTCTTCACTTGCATCAATAGCATTTTTAATTAGATTATGAAGGACCTGTCGAAAACGATTACTGTCTAACTTTAGAACTAATGCCATGCCTTCTTTTAAGGTGATGGTGTGCTTGCTATTGCTTTGGTAAAGAGTAATGACTTCGTGAATTAAGGTGTCCAAGGGCAGCGAGTCTAAGTGAAGACTTGGGCTCTTGGCGTAATCGGAGAAATCATTGACCATGTCTTTCATTGCATCGACCTGTTGAATAATAGTCTTCGTGAGTTTACGGAGAAGGTCGGTTTGATCTGGGGGCAACAGTGGCATATATTTTGACTGCAATCTCTCGGCAGAAAGTTGAATAGGAGTCAAAGGGTTCTTTATTTCGTGGGCAAGACGCCTAGCAACTTCCCCCCAAGCGATATCTCGTTGAGCTTGAATGAGTGATGTTACATCATCGAAGACAATAACCCACCCAGTATTATTTGGGAGGGGTGTGCCTCGACACATGAGTGTTTGATGTTGGAGCTCTGCGTGCAATTCTATTTGATGTTGCCAGCTAGTTTTATTGGCAAGAGCCTTGGAAAGGATTTGAACAAAGCTTTGCAAATGTTGATGCTGGGTTTCAAGCATATCAAAGGGACGTTCTAGATGTGGGCTTAAATCGATGTTAAGAATTTCACTGCTAGCAATATTGGCTGTTTTGAGTGAGTTTTTCTTGTCTATTGTGATGACACCGCTGGATAGACTGCCAAGCACGGCCGCTAAGTAATTAGTCTGTTCTTCTAGTTTGAGATGGCTAAGTTCAGTTGCATCGCGGGCATCGGTGAGGCGAAAGGTCATTTGATTAAAAGAACGTACGAGAAAGCCTATCTCATCATGCCCGGTGGTGGTTAATTGAGTATTATAATTGCCCGTAGCAACTGATTGTGTGCCATCGGCTAGTGCTTGCAAGGGTTGTACAATCCTCCTCGATATCCAGATGGCAAACCAGATAGAAGCAAGAACTGTTAGAAGTACTATCAAGCTTAGCGTTAAAGTGAAAACACGGCCTAAGGGTTTTCTTAAATAACTGAGCTCCCTATATTGGGTGTATGCGTCCTCGACTGTTTTTCCGAGAGAGCTAAGGCGCTCATTAACAGGAAAAAGAACGTGTAACATCTTTTGCTCAGACTCTATTCCCTGAGAGGGTATTTGAACCGCGGCACGCAACTGAAGGCGTTCATCATCACTGGGATCTAGACCGATATAATCTTGCTGCTGCTTAAGTTGTCTAAAAATAGCCTCATTGGGCCGGTTTGGAACGATAATATTGGGGTTTTGTATGCTAGATGTGACAAGCTGACCTTCCATCGTCCAGACGCTTAGCTCTACTGCGCCACTAAGCTGCGTTAAGTCACGAAGGTTTGTATTAAACTCGGACACGGGAACCTCACTCAGCACCACAGACATCATCCTTGTTTGTTTTAACAAGGTGCGGACTCTTATACCAAGTGCAGTTCGGCTGAGCTCGAGGGCATCGTCTAAGGCTTGCTCTATCTTGACATCAAACCAATTATCTATTCCTCGATGAAGGAAATGAACTGAAAAGCTATAAACAATAGTAGTTGAAACTAAAATTAATAGAACAAAGAGGCTGACTAGTCGGATGGTCAGTCGTGAGCCGGGCTTCTTGTCTTTGAAGTCTCGGTAAAGACCGTGTAGAGCCCGAATGAGTATACCAATCAGTAATACGAGGGCGGTCAAGCCTAAGCCGAAAATAATGTAAAAAATATCGCTGAGTTTTGAGCTATCTTGCGTTGCTGCACTGAGGAGATAAGTTAATGCAAGGAGTAGCAAGCCAAGCGCATAGTAGGGCAGAGGGCTAGAGCTAAAGCGTTTGATGAGGTTCATGGCCAAGTGGCGTCGACCCAAGGACTTTTTATTTGCCATTTATCCGAAATCAGAGCGCCAAGCCTCATTGGTGTTGGGAGGGCATGTATATCAACTCCGCTGCGAAGTTGCAATGTAAGGATGCTGCTGTTTATAAGATGTTTGGGAGGTAAACTTAGGCTTTCAATTTTACCGAGGTCATCAAGAGCTATATCTAACGAAGGAAAGCTACGCCTTTGGAGTGTGCCTAAGGATAGTAAAATATATTGTTTTGATAGTGCATGATAGCGTAGTTGGTATCGAACAGTTCTTGACCATACATTTTGTTGCCATTGCCAATAGATGTTGAAAGGCTCAAGGAGTTGAAATTCTTGATAAAATGTAATAGGTACGCCATGGTCTATTGCTTCTATAATTCTTGGGGATAAGGGGTAGTAGATCGTGGCGGATAAGCTGTAATTTGTATCAGTTTTTGTGACCTGTGCATAAGGAATACTAATATGCTCAGCCCCTTGAGCTGTATGGCTTAAGAGTAAAAAGCTCAAGTTTATTAGGCTACGCTTGGCGATGACGCAGGCATGCATAGTAAAAGCCATCTAAAGTATTGTCGCCGGGCAGACGCTGATACCCAGCTATTCGTCTCGAAGCGGGAGCGGGACTGAGGTGCAACTCTTCCGCTTCGGTATGTTTTGTTAAGAAATCCATTATCTGGTGTTCATTCTCTAGTTGTATAACTGAACAGGTAGTGTAAACAAGTAAACCATTAGTCTTGAGTAAAGGCCATAATTTTTCAAGCAATTGTTGTTGTTTGTTCACTAAACTCTCAATATCGCTGGGGCGGCGAAGAATTTTAATATCTGGATGACGGCGAATAACCCCGGAACCAGAGCAGGGAGCATCAATCAGTATTCGGTCAAATTTTTTACCATCCCACCAGCTGTCAGTGTCGCCAGCATCAGCAGCTTTTAACGTTGCATGCAAACCTAGGCGGTCTATATTTTGCTTGATTTGTGTTAGGCGCTCAGGATCAATATCGAGTGCAATAACTTCATTTGAAGGTTCTGTTTCCAAAATATGACATGTCTTACCACCTGGCGCAGCACAAGCATCTAAAATACGTTGTTGAGGCTCAATTTTTAGTATGGATGCAACTTGTTGTGCAGCCGCATCTTGAATAGAGGCAGCACCTGTGCGGAAGCCCGGAAGAAGGTATACGTCACAGGGTGTGTCAAGTAAGAGAGCTTCTGGGGAAAAGTCAACTGTACTAGCAGGTAAATTATTTTGTGCTAGCTGATTTAAATATTCTTGCCGAGACTGTTGTTGTTGGTTCACGCGAAGGAACATCGGCGGCTGAACATTATTAGCTTCTAATATCTGTTGCCACTTTTCAGGCCAGTCTTGTTTAACCTGATGAATGAGCCAGCTAGGGTGAGCGTATGTAGCAACGTCATTATCCAAAGCTTTGTTATCTATACTAGACTGATTCCTCTGGTAATTACGAAGGCTGGCATTTATAAGACCTTTGGCCCAAGGTTTGCCTAGAGCGATACAACCATTAACAGTTTCAGACAGAGCTGCATGCTCTGGTAGGCGCATTGCTCGCAGTTGATATAGGCCGCAGAGTAATAGAGCATGAAGGTCACTATCTTTATTTTTAAGTGGTTTGGGCAACAATTGATCAGCAATGGATTGTAATTGCGGGTGCCAGCGTATTACGCCGTAGCAGAGTAGTTGGCATAGCCCTCTTTCATTTTCTGGCAACGAGAGTAGGGTTGTTCGTAAAATTCCATTTAATGATCGGTGATTGCGTAAAACATCACCAATTACTTTTGCAGCGGCAGGCCGAGCTGTTGTTATAACTTTTCTTTTAGCCAAAATGCTCACCTGTCGACAAAACATTAGCATTTAGAAAGTCATTAACGGGCATTGCCCGTTTGCCGCCAAGCTGAACTACCGTCATTCTTAATGAGCCTTGTCCACAAGCGATATCGATACCCTTTTTATCGACTTTTATTACTTGGCCTGGGGCGGCAGAATGAGGAGTGTC
This sequence comes from uncultured Gammaproteobacteria bacterium, assembly GCA_913042265.1. GTDB lineage: Bacteria > Pseudomonadota > Gammaproteobacteria > Nitrosococcales > Methylophagaceae. The sequence continues at coordinate 19,226 of CAJWKF010000010.1, read as the reverse complement.
AACCTCTTCTGCAGACCAAATACGGAGTGTTTTTTGCTTCCATTTTGTCTGGGCGACAGGCCAAGGGTTAAAGGCATGCACTTGTCTAACTATCGCCTTAGCAGTATTTTCCCAATTAATATCAGCTTCTGTCTTCTGTAGTTTTTTTGCATAGGTACTAAGCTCATGATGTTGGTTTTCAGCTTGTGCTTGTAATGTAGTGAGGTTAGGTAATGAATTTAGCAGTGTTTCGCCACCGAGCTGGGCTAACCTGTCATGCAATTGTTGAGCGGTATCGTCATCATAAATTAAACATTGGGCCCGGGCGATAACGGGACCGGTATCCAGTCCTGCTTCCATTTGCATTATACAAATGCCCGTCTTATTGTCACCGGCAAGGATGGCACGTTGGATTGGTGCTGCACCGCGCCAACGAGGTAGTAATGAGGCATGAATGTTAATGCAGCCAAGAGCTGGGCTATTGAGTATAGCTTGAGGTAAGATTAGGCCGTAAGCTACTACTATGATTAGATCAGCTTGATAGGCGGTGAGGGTATCTTTGTCTGATTGTTGTTTGAAGTTCTCTGGCTGCTCAACAGGAATGTTATTGTCTAGAGCTACTTGTTTAACAGGGCTTTTAGTGAGCTTCCTTCCTCGTCCAGCACGCCGATCAGGCTGTGTGTAGACAGCACAAATAGTATGCTCGGTTGTTAACAGTGCTTTGAGGTTATGTGCGGCAAAATCTGGTGTGCCAGCAAAAATAATACGCATTGAGGTCCTAGTTTTGTTCTTGTTTTTGTTGTTTTTCGAGCCGTTTTTTTATGCGTTGGCGTTTTAAATTGCTCAGGTAATCTACAAAAAGTTTGCCATCAAGGTGGTCTATTTCATGCTGGATACAAGTGGCTAGTAATTCATCAGCTTCGAGCTCAAAAAAGGTGCCTTCTCGGTCAAGGGCTGAGACACGGACTGTGTCAGCCCGTGTAACGAGTTCATAAGCTTCCGGTACTGATAGGCAGCCTTCTTCGTGTTCACGTTCACCCTCTTTTTGGGTTATTTCAGGATTGATGAATATATAAGGCTCAGATTTATCTTCAGAAATATCGATTACAACCAAGCGTTTTTGAATATTAATTTGGGTGGCGGCTAAACCGATTCCGGGTGCAGCATACATAGTTTCCAGCATATCGTCTGCGAGCTGACGTATATCATCAGTAACCTTAGCGATGGGCGTCGCCTTTTTTCTTAAACGTGGATCTGGGAAGTGAAGTATTTGTCTTAGCGCCATATTGGTAACCTGATCAGACTGAAGTAATTAATGCCTCTCAATTATAAGAGTATTGTATAAGTTGTTGCTCATGTTTGGAATAGGTTAATGTCGCCTCTAGAAATAAAAAGGCAAGATGGCCGCCTTGGTAAAATATTTATATAGAAACTTGTTACATTGCGGAGTAATAAGCTGCTAAATCTGCAATATCCTGCTCGGATAAGTTTGCAGCTTGCATTTCCATAATGGCAGATAAACCGCCATTACGTCGTTTGTTTTTGTATGACTGCAGGGATGAAACTAGGTAACCTTCATTTTGGCCTGCAAGGCTTGGATATACAGGCACAGCGGCGTAACCGTCAGCACCATGACAGGCGGCACAGCTTGCTGCTTTCCTCGCTCCTGCCGCTGGATCGCCAGCAGCCAGCACTGAGTTGGTGCCAATAAGGGCAACCAAGCCTAAAAATGTAAAGGCAATATGTCTCATTTAGGCCTCCAATTAACTTAGCCTTAAATAAATAAAAATTAAGTATATCACCCCATACTCTTGGTTTAACGTTTTGTCATATTACTTCCTATAGTTAAGAGAACTTGGCAGTTTTAAGATGTTGAGGATTGCGATAGGCTTTAATTATGTTTAGGCTTATGAGTTTGGTTCATAATCAAGCAAGAGTTACTAAACTAGCGAATAAGGATATTGTTCTGAAACGTTTCACAGACGATCAAAAGTTATTAGCATGCTGGTTGGCCTTACACCGAACTCCAGGAGTAGGACCGATTACGTTTATGCGTTTGTTGGCGCAATTTCCAAATCTGCAATTATTATTTGAAAACCCAAAATTAGCGAAGAACATTTCAGAGCGAAGCTATCAAGCCTTATTAGCACCAAACTGGGATCTTGTAGAGCAAGACCTGCTCTGGTTTGAGGAGCCTAACCGACACATCGTCACCATTCAAGATGAGCGTTATCCGCATTTATTGAAAGAGATTGTAGATTCTCCGAGCATTTTGTTTGTTGAAGGTGACGCGAGCCTGTTGTCTGAATGGCAGTTAGGTATCATTGGCAGTCGAAATCCTTCAGTAACAGGCAGGGATAATGCGTTCGAATTTTCCCGGTTTTTAGCGCATGGTGGACTAACTATTACTAGTGGATTGAGCGAAGGTATTGACGCTGCAGCTCATCAAGGTGCTTTAGCAGTGAAAGGTAAAACATTATCGGTGATAGGTTCAGGCTTGGATTGCATTTATCCAGAAAAGCAACGTGAACTTGCTCGGGACATTGTCCAAGAGGGTGCTCTTGTGTCAGAATTTGCCTTGGGGACTTCACCTCGGCCTGAAAACTTTCCCAGACGAAACCGTTTGATTAGCGGCTTATCCTTAGGAGTATTAGTTGTTGAAGCATCGTCTCGCAGTAGGTCGCTTGGTACAGCACGGATGGCATTAGAACAAGGGCGTGAAGTATTTTCCATTCCAGGATCTATTCATAATCCGTTAGCTAAAGGTTGTCATCAGTTGATTCGTGAAGGTGCAAAACTGGTGGAAACAGCTGAAGATATTATTGAGGAATTAGGCGCATTAGCGGGTGCTGGCGAAGTTTTAGAAAAAAAAGAGGCTATGGTAAACAGTGGGCCTCGGACACTGGATGGTGATTATCAACTGCTGTTTACTTGTTTAGGTTATGATCCTGTGGGAATTGACACTCTTGCAGAGCAAAGTGGATTGACGGTTGATATAGTTTCATCCATGCTGTTATTACTAGAGTTAGAAGGCCGGGTAGCATCTTTATCTGGTGGCCGATATACGCGAGTGAATGGTTCAGGCATTAAGTAGAGGGATACAATGAAAGAAAATGTAATTGATGTATTGTTGTATTTGTTTGAAAACTACATTGATAACGATGATGTTAGCCAGCCCGATAAGGCAGCATTAGAAACGGAGTTAGAACAGGTTGGTTTTCCAGAGTTGGAGATCGATAAGGCCCTTGTGTGGTTGGAAAATATGACCGTTATTGCAGAAGAGTCTACCGACTCCCCTCTCCTTGCCATGCGTTTTTATGCTGAACAAGAGCTTGAGTTACTAAATACTACTTGTCGTGGTTACTTACTGTTTTTAGAGCAAGTAGGCGTGTTGGATCAAATGACGCGTGAGGTTGTGATTGAGCGTGTGTTGGCACTAGAAACAGATGAGATTGATTTAGAACAACTCAAGTGGGTTGTTTTGATGGTTCTTTTTTATCAACCCGGCAGAGAAGTAGCTTATGCGTGGATGGAAGATTTAGTCTTTGAAGACATGGAAGCGGTTATTCATTAAATTTAGTGAGTTTAGTGATCCTGTTGACTGCCCGTTATAGCGGGCAGCGTTGTATCAGAAACAGTCATTTTGGTAATAGAAAGATATGAGCAGTAAATTAGTTATAGTAGAGTCACCGGCTAAGTGCAAAACGATCCAAAAGTATTTGGGCAAAGACGTTGTAGTGCTTGCGTCTTATGGGCATGTTCGTGACTTATTGCCAAAAGAAGGTGCTGTAGATACTGCGAATGATTTTGCCATGAAATATCAAGTCATTGACCGGAATAGTAAGCATGTTGATGCTATTGCAAAGGCAATGAGAAAAGCCGATGTCTTATATCTTGCAACGGATCCGGATAGAGAGGGTGAAGCAATTTCATGGCACTTATATGAGCTGTTGAAAAAACGCGGTACATTAAAAAACAAGAAAACACATCGAGTAGTTTTTCATGAGATTACCAAGCAAGCTGTAAATGAAGCAGTTGCAAATCCACGTGAGTTATCCATGGATATGGTTAACGCTCAACAAGCCCGCCGTGCTCTAGATTATCTTGTGGGATTCACATTATCGCCATTGTTATGGAAAAAAGTACGCCGAGGACTCTCTGCTGGTCGAGTTCAAAGCCCTGCTTTACGGATGATAGTCGAGCGTGAATTAGAAATAGAAGCCTTTGAACCAAAAGAGTATTGGACTATTGAAGTTGACGCCGCACTGAAAAAAGCTGATTTTGAGGCTAAGTTAACTCACTTACAGGGCAAGAAATTATCACAGTTTACGATTAACAATGAAACGGGGTCATCTGAAGCTGTAGCTATTTTAACTAAAGCTGCTGATGGTAAATTATTAGTCACCAATGTCAGTAAAAAACAAAGGAAGCGTAATCCTGCTGCACCTTTTACTACTTCGACATTACAACAAGAAGCATCTCGTAAATTAGGCTTTGGGGCGCAACGCACAATGAGTGTGGCTCAGCAATTGTATGAAGGCGTTGATACTGGCGAGGGTGCAGTGGGTTTGATCACCTACATGCGTACTGATTCCGTTTCATTAGCTAATGAGGCTGTTAAAGAGCTGAGGGGGTTTATTGCAGAAAAATATGGTGCTACAGCTGTGCCAAAAGTAGCCCAAGTCTACAAAACTAAATCTAAAAATGCCCAAGAGGCTCATGAGGCCGTTCGACCTACGTCTATTTTACGAACGCCAGAGTCATTAAAGTCATATTTACCTGCCGATCAACACAAGCTCTATACCTTGATATGGCAGCGGACTCTTGCCAGCCAAATGGTTCATGCCACCATGAACACGGTTGCCGTTGACCTAGGCTGTGGAGCGGGAAACACCCTTCGTGCTAACGGTTCAACAGTTGTCAACCCTGGCTTTATGAGTGTTTATCTTGAAGGTCAGGATGACTCTAAGTCGGATAAAGATGAGCGGCTTCTACCGGTGATGGAAGTGGGAGATGTTGTTGATTTGAAAGCTGTTCGGCCTGAGCAACACTTTACAGAGCCACCACCGCGCTATAGTGAAGCCAGTTTAGTACGAAGTCTTGAAGAGCATGATATTGGGCGTCCATCAACATACGCGAATATCATTTCGACGTTATTGCAGAGGGAATATGTTGAACTAGAAAAGAAACGCTTTCACCCAACTGATGTTGGCCGAGTTGTAGGTAAGTTCCTAGTCGATCATTTCACACAATATGTGGATTATGGCTTTACAGCCAGTTTAGAAGGTGACTTGGATGCGGTATCACGAGGTGAAAAAGAGTGGGTGCCACTGTTAAGAAAGTTTTGGGGCCCGTTTAAAGAACAAGTTGAGACCAAAGACAAAGAAGTTCAGCGCAGTGATGTGACGCAAGAATTGATGGATGAAGATTGCCCTAAGTGTGGGAAAAAGCTCTCCAGCAGGTTGGGTAGAAGTGGTCGGTTCATTGGATGTACTGCATACCCTGAATGCGATTACACTCGAAATGTAGATGGTGAAGAAACAACGGCCAGCGAACCTGAAGTAGTAGCCGATCGGAAATGTCCAAAATGTGAGTCAGACTTATGGGTACGTATAGGCAAGTATGGAAAATTCATTGGCTGTAGTAGTTATCCAAAATGTAAACATATTGAATCACTAGAACAGCCAACCAATACTGGTGTAGATTGTCCCCAATGCAAAAAAGGTGAGATTCTGGTTCGTAAGTCGCGACGTGGCAAGATATTTTACTCTTGTTCAGGGTATCCAGAGTGCGACTATGCACTATGGAATGAACCTGTCAAAGAATCTTGCCCTGATTGTGAATGGCCAATTTTGACGACTAAAACAACTAAGAGCCGTGGTGCTGAGAAAGTGTGTCCACAAAAGAGCTGTGGTTACACTGAAAAAGTCGAAGTAGAATAGAATTTTAAGTCCGTGCTTCTCTTTTTAACTTGCTTTGAGATGTTCGAAACTTTTATTTGCGATCACCATTGCTTGTTTGGTTGAAGCTGCAAGAACATTAAAGTGGCCCATTTTTCGCCCTGGACGCGCTTCTTGTTTGCCGTAAAGGTGTAATTTATTGTTGGGAATAGATAGTAGGTCATGCCAATGTGGCTCGCTACTTCCCCAAACATCTCCTAAAATGTTCAACATAACGACTGGGGATTTAAGCTCACAGTTGCCAGAGGGCAAATTACAAAGCATGCGGACTTGTTGTTCAAATTGTGATGTTTCACAGGCATCAAGGGTAAAGTGACCTGAGTTATGGGGTCTTGGTGCTATCTCATTGACAATAATATCGCCTTCCTTAGAGATAAAAAATTCAACAGCCATAGTTCCGACATAGTTTAGGCCTTCGGCAATTTTATCGGCAATCTCCATTACAATTTGAGCTTGTTGGTCACTTATGGCGCTAGGCACTGTTGTACTATGCAATATACCATTGATATGGGTATTTTCTGCGATGGGAAAATTACTGATATCACCCAATTGGCCACGAGCTAGAACGGTTGAAACCTCGCGCTCTAAGTTGATACGCTGTTCGAGGACGCATTCGGCTTGATTTAGTAAAGCAAAAGCTTGCCTTATATCCTTTAGGCTATGACAAACAACTTGACCTTTGCCATCGTAGCCAAAGTTGGCGACTTTTAATATAGCTGGGAGTTGAATATGGCTTTCGACATCCTCAATATCTTTCTCGGTTCTAATAGGTAGGAAAGGAGCAACGGCTATACCAAGAGAAGCTATAAACTGTTTTTCAATAATACGGTTCTGGGTTTTGGATAATGCATCAGAAGAGGGATGTACAACGGTTTTTGATTCTAAATAAGCTAAGGTTGAAGCAGGTATATTTTCAAATTCAGTCGTAACTGCATCACATGCTCGGGCTAAGGACTCCAATATTTCCTCGTCATCGTATTTGGCGCAGAGGTGTTGATCAGCAATGACGCCTGCTGGGCTATGGGGGTCTGGATCTAAGACAATGACTTTATACCCCATTGTTTGTGCTGCTGTTGTGAACATACGGCCTAATTGACCGCCGCCGAGCATGCCGAGTGTGGCGCCAGGTAGAATCATAATAAAAATATCCGTTATTGTGGCGGAAGCGTCATTGCCAGCACTTGCTCATGCTGGTGGAGTCTGAATTGTGTTAATTTTTTAGCAAGGTTTTCATCACTCGTTGCTAATTGTGCAATAGCAAATAGAGCGGCATTAGCTGCCCCTGCCTCGCCAATAGCAAAGGTTGCGACGGGAATACCTTTTGGCATTTGGACAATAGATAACAAAGAGTCTTGACCTTTTAGATATTTAGAAGGAACGGGTACGCCAAGAATTGGGATCGTTGTGTTGGCGGCTAACATCCCAGGTAGATGAGCAGCGCCACCGGCACCAGCAATAATGCAGCTAAGCCCCTTGTCTTTCGCAGTGACAGCATACTCAGTCAAAAGACCGGGTGTACGATGTGCTGAGACGACTTTTGCTTCATAGGGGATACCAAAAGCTTCGAGTTGTTCAACAGCTTTTTGCATAACAGGCCAGTCACTATTACTTCCCATTACGATACCAACGATAGGTTTATCCATGATAGATTTAATGCCTTTTATGTAAACAACAAACTATTTTAGCTATTTAATTGAAATTAGGGAAATTTCTATCTTTAATAAATGTCCTATTTAAAGAGAAGTGATGATTGAATGGCATCAGATCAACAGTTATAATGGGCGATCAATTTCGCTGCCTTGTGTATTAAGGCATTAATACTTCTCAATTTAAAGTAATAATGGGGAGTCGAGCATTAACACAAATGTTAAAGGTATAGACGTGAGTCAGCCAAAAGAACTACTACAAGGTCTCTATAGGCCAGAGTTTGAGAAAGATAACTGTGGTTTTGGTTTGATTGCTCAAATGGATAATAAACCGAGTCATTGGCTTATTGAAACAGCAATTGAAGCATTGGGCAATTTAACCCATCGCGGTGCAATTGGTGCTGACGGTAAGACTGGTGATGGTTGTGGTTTGTTGATGAAAAAGCCAGATGGTTTTTTTCGAGAAATTGCAAGTGAGCTTGGTTTTGTTCTATCTGAGCATTATGCGGTAGGCATGGTCTTTTTATCTCAGGATCAAAAGCAGGCTGATGCAAATCAAGCCATCGTTACAGCACAGTTAGTGGCTCAAAATCTTGATGTGCAGGGGTGGCGTAATGTGCCTGTTGATCCTGAGACAGCATGTGGCGAGCAAGCTCTCCGCTCTTTGCCGATTATGCGACAAGTTTTTGTCAATGCTCCGGCAGGTATGGATAATGCAGCTTTTGAGCGTCACTTGTATATCGCACGGCGCTTATCTGAAAAAGGAGTAGTTGATGATGCCTTTTACATTCCCACTTTATCCTCTCAGGTCGTTTCATATAAAGGCTTGATGATGCCGGCTTATTTAGCTGACTTTTATACAGATTTGCAAGATAAACGGATGGAAACCGCGATCTGTGTATTCCACCAACGCTTTTCAACAAATACTTTGCCGCAATGGCGCTTGGCACAACCATTTCGCTATCTAGCGCACAATGGAGAAATTAATACTGTTCAAGGCAATCGAAATTGGGCATTAGCTCGCGGGGCTAAATTTGCAACGTCATTGATTGAGAATATGGATGATATTCGTCCTTTAGTCGGGATGACGGGCTCTGATTCATCGAGCATGGATAATATGTTAGAAGCTTTGCTAGCAGGCGGGGTTAGCTTATTCCGTGCAATGCGTTTGTTGGTGCCACCAGCTTGGCAAAATGATCACACCATGGATGCAGACTTAAAAGCATTTTATGAGTACAACTCTATGCATATGGAGCCTTGGGATGGGCCGGCTGGAGTGGTCTTAACAGATGGCCGTTATGCTGCCTGTTCATTAGATCGCAATGGTTTAAGGCCCGCACGTTATATTATTACTAAGGATCGCCACATTACTTTGGCATCAGAAGTTGGTGTCTACAACTACAAGCCAGAAGACGTGGTGGCTAAAGGCCGGTTAAAACCCGGACAAATGCTAGCTATTGATACTTCAACGGGAGAGCTGTTATTGCCCGAAGATATTAATAACAATCTAAAAAGTGTTCATCCTTATCGTGAATGGTTAGAAAATAATCTAGAGCGATTGCATGATAAGGCAGAGGATGAAGTGCCTCCTGCAATTGATGAGGATAAGTATGAGACCCTTGAGAAGCTGTTTCAGGTTAGTTTTGAAGAGCGGGACCAAGTTATTCGGGTGTTAGGCGAGGTTGGGCAAGAAGCAACAGGTTCAATGGGTGATGATACCCCTTTCCCTGTCCTTTCGCAGCATGAGAGATCTTTATTCGACTACTTCCGGCAACAGTTTGCTCAAGTGACGAACCCCCCGATTGATTCACTTCGTGAAAGCATAGTGATGTCACTGGAGACTTGTTTCGGTAGAGAACATAATTTGTTTGAAGAGGGAGCTGAACACGCTAGACGTCTTGTAATTGACTCTCCCATCCTTTCTACTAGTCGTTTTAATCAGTTGAGAGAGTTAGGACAAGACAACCCAGATGATTATAAAACCACGATTTTATCGTTAAATTATGATGTAAGTATTGGCTTGGGAGCAGCGATTGATGCCATTACTGATCGAGCGGAACAGGCGGTTCGTGATGGAAGTGTGATTATCATGCTGACGGATCGTGACATTACGAGTGATAGTCTGCCTATACATGCATTACTAGCAACAGGCGCGGTTCACCACCGCCTTATTAAATCTGGTTTACGATGTAATGCTAATATTCTTGTTGAAACAGCAACTGCACGTGATCCTCATCACTTTGCAGTTTTACTAGGTTATGGTGCAACAGCTATTTATCCTTATCTGGCTTATGCATGCTTGAATGATTTGATTCACACTAAAGAAGTTAATGGTATGAATTATCCTGATGTGTGTATTAATTATCGAAAAGGGATCAACAAAGGCTTATACAAGATCACTTCAAAAATGGGTATTTCTACGATTGCCAGTTATCGAGGTGCTCAGCTTTATGAGATTGTTGGTCTGAATGAGACTGTTGTTGATAAATGTTTTGTAGCAACGACAAGTCGTATTAGTGGTACAGGCTTTGAGGAATTAGAAACCGATCAAAAAGCTTTGGCTGATAGAGCCTGGAATAAACGTAAAAAACGTACTCAGGGTGGCTTATTGAAGTTTGTTCATGGTGGGGAATATCATGCCTACAACCCAGATATCATTGGAGAGCTGCATAAGGCAGTTCAAGGTGGAAGCTATGAAGATTATAAGTCTTATGCGGCTCTTGTTAATGACCGCCCCGTTGCAGTGCTTCGCGATTTACTAGGTCTAAAGTTAGCAAAAACCCCATTGCCTTTAAATAAAGTTGAAAGTATAAGTGGGATATTAAAGCGCTTTGATAGTGCCGGTATGTCATTAGGTGCTTTGTCACCGGAGGCGCACGAAGCTTTGGCGGTCGGCATGAACCGTCTAGGTGGGCGCTCTAACTCGGGAGAGGGTGGTGAAGATCCTGTGCGCTTTGGCACGGAGAAAGTGTCAAAAATCAAGCAAGTTGCATCAGGCCGTTTTGGAGTGACACCACACTATTTAGTTAATGCCGAAGTTCTACAAATCAAAATAGCGCAAGGCGCAAAGCCCGGCGAGGGAGGCCAACTTCCAGGTGGGAAAGTGAATCAAATGATTGCAACTTTGCGGCATTCGGTACCCGGTGTGACCCTCATTTCGCCGCCACCTCATCATGATATCTACTCTATTGAAGATTTAGCACAGTTGATTTTTGATTTAAAACAAGTTAATCCGAATGCCTTGGTTTCTGTGAAGCTGGTCTCTGAAGCTGGAGTTGGAACGATTGCAGCTGGAGTAGCGAAAGCTTACGCGGATCTAATTACGATTTCTGGTTATGACGGCGGTACTGGTGCAAGTCCTTTGACCTCAGTAAAATATGCTGGAGGTCCATGGGAGCTTGGTTTGTCAGAGGCTCATCAAACGCTACGTATGAACGACTTGCGTGACAAAGTCAGACTTCAAACAGATGGTGGCTTGAAAACAGGCTTGGATGTAGTTAAAGCAGCTATTTTAGGTGCTGAAAGTTTTGGCTTTGGAACCGGTCCAATGGTAGCGCTAGGCTGTAAGTTTTTACGGATCTGTCATTTGAACAACTGCGCAACTGGTGTGGCGACTCAAAATGAGAAGCTACGTTCGCAACATTTTATTGGGCTGCCCCAGATGGTGATGAATTATTTTCAATTTGTTGCACGTGAAACACAAGAGTGGTTATCAGTATTAGGTGTTGCAAGTTTGGAAGAATTGATTGGGCGGACTGATTTACTGGAAGTCCTGCCTGGAACGACTGATAAACAACGTAAGCTTGATCTCAAACCGTTACTATCAACAATTGGTATTGCTGCTGATAAACCACAATTTTGTGTTAAGCCACGTAATGAGCCTTATGATAAAGGTGAGTTAGCCGAACAGATGCTGGTTGACATGCAAACAGTGATTGAGACTAAACAAGGTGGGTTTTTTAGTTATGATATTCGCAACATCAACCGATCTATTGGTGCACGGATATCTGGTGAAATTGCTCGGCATCACGGTAACTATGGTATGAATGAGAGCCCAGTTCGAGTGCAGTTAACTGGTTCTGCAGGTCAAAGCTTCGGTGTGTGGAATGCGGGTGGCCTGGAAATGCGCCTTGAAGGTGATGCCAATGACTATGTAGGTAAGGGGATGGCTGATGGTAAGTTGACTATCTACCCTCCAAGAGAAAGCGAGTTTGAGTCCCAACACGCGAGCATTATGGGTAATACTTGTCTATACGGCGCAACTGGTGGCGCCTTATATGCCTCTGGTATGGCCGGCGAACGATTTGGCGTTCGTAACTCAGGGGCTATAGCTGTTGTGGAAGGCATAGGTGACCACGGGTGTGAATATATGACAGGTGGTGTAGTGGCAGTGTTGGGAGAAACGGGGCTGAATTTTGGTGCAGGTATGACTGGCGGATTTGCTTATGTACTTGATATAGAAAATACCTTAGCCGAGCGTTATAACGTTGAGTTAGTTGAGCTAGTTCGTATTGATAGTGATGTGTTATCCGAACACGCGCTTTATCTAAAAGCGATGATCGAAGATCATGTTCGTGAGACAGGTAGTACTTGGGGTAATAAAATTTTAGATATGTTCGACCAGCGCTTGCAACAATTTTGGTTGGTCAAACCCAAAGCTACCGCGGTTGAAGGTTTAATTGAATTAGTGAATAAACGCAAAGCAAAAGCAGCTTAGAGCTTAATTTAGAGAAATATACAAATATATGGCTAAAAATACTTTCCAATTTTTAGAGGTTGGCCGTGTCGACCCCCAAAAGCTAGATGCTGCAGAGCGTATCAAGCGCTCGGGTGAGATCTATGGTGATTTTGATAAAAAAGGAGCAGCAGAACAGTCAGATCGATGTCTTGAATGTGGTAACCCTTATTGTGAATGGAAATGTCCAGTACATAACTATATTCCAAACTGGTTAAAACTGGTAAGTGAGGGAAATATTGAGCAAGCAGCTGAGCTGGCGCATGAAACAAATACCTTACCTGAGATTTGCGGGCGAGTTTGCCCACAAGATCGCCTGTGTGAAGGGGCCTGCACATTAAATGATGGTTTTGGTGCGGTAACAATTGGCTCAGTTGAAAAATATATTACTGACACTGCTTTGTCTCAAGGTTGGCGCCCTGATATGTCGAAAGTTGTCGATACTGGTAAACGTGTTGCGGTAATCGGTGCAGGGCCTGCTGGCTTAGGCTGTGCTGATGTCTTAGTCCGTAATGGTGTTAAAGCCATTGTTTATGATAAAAATCCAGAGATTGGTGGTTTGTTAACTTTTGGTATTCCTGAGTTTAAGCTCGAAAAGGAAGTCGTCAAACGCCGCCGAGAAGTGCTAGAAGGTATGGGTGTTGAGTTTGTATTGGAAACCGAAATAGGTTCAGATATCCTGTTTGAACAATTACTTGAAGAATATGATGCTGTTTTCCTCGGTATGGGGACATATACATATATGAAGGGAGGTTTCCCTGGCGAGGACAAGGAAGGAGTTTATGAAGCGCTCCCTTACCTAGTAGCCAATAATAAAAAACAACTTGAATTTGATTCACCTGAGTATGTTGATTTGTCGGGTCAAAAAGTGATTGTGCTGGGTGGTGGTGACACAGCAATGGATTGTAACCGGACTGCGATTCGTCAGGGTGCAGACTCAGTACAATGTGCTTATCGCCGTGATGAAGAAAACATGCCTGGTTCGCGGCGAGAAGTTAATAATGCGCGTGAGGAAGGGGTAGAATTTCTATGGAACCGACAGCCTATCGAAGTTATGGGTAACGGCAAAGTAGAAGGTATTAAAGTTGTGACGACGCAGTTAGGTGAGCCCGATGAGAGAGGTCGTCGAAGCCCACAAGCCATTCCGGGAAGTGAGGAAATTATTGAAGCAGATGCGGTAGTTATTGCTTTTGGCTTCCGCCCAAGTCCAGCGCCATGGTTTAGTGACTATGGGGTTGAGATTGATGATGGTGGGCGTGTGATAGCGCCAGAAAAAGGCCCGCGGGCTTTTCAAACTACGAACCCGAAAATATTTGCTGGTGGTGATATGGTTCGTGGTTCAGATTTGGTTGTGACAGCTGTATTTGAAGGCCGGCAGGCTGCAGATGGAATTTTAGATTACTTAGCTGTTTAACCAGCAACTATCTGTTTTGAGAATCAAAAAACTCTAATTAAGGAAGTCGCTGGTGTCTGAATTAAAAAACGACCGTTATTTAAGAGCGTTATTAGGTCAACCTGTGGATCAGACTCCAGTATGGGTTATGCGTCAGGCTGGCAGGTATTTGCCAGAATATCGTGAAATAAGGGAAAAAGCAGGCGATTTTATGACGCTATGCAGCACGCCAGACCTTGCGTGTGAAGTCACTTTGCAGCCCTTACATCGCTATGATTTAGATGCTGCTATTATATTTTCTGATATTTTAACTATTCCTGATGCGATGGGTTTAGGACTACATTTTGTCCCTGGAGAAGGACCAAAGTTCAAAAATATTATTCGTAGTGCTGCTGATATTGCCAAATTGGGTGTACCTGATATGGAAGATAATTTACGCTACGTAATGGATGCGATCCGTATCACTCGTCGTGAAATCAATGGGAAAGTGCCTTTGATTGGTTTCAGTGGGAGCCCTTGGACTTTGGCTTGTTATATGGTTGAAGGTGGGCCTAGTAAAGATTTTGCCAAGGTCAAGGGGATGATGTTTGATGCGCCACTGCAAATGCACGCATTGTTAGATATTCTGGCCAAATCAGTTATTGCTTATCTAAATGCACAAATTGCTGCTGGTGCCCAGTCAATTATGCTTTTTGATACTTGGGGTGGGACACTGGGGCAAAGTAATTATCAGCAATTCTCTTTATCCTATATGCAGCAAATTTTGGCTGGGCTAACACGTGAAAATGATGGTCGAGTAGTGCCTGTTACTTTATTTACTAAAGGTGGTGGCCAGTGGCTAGAGATGATGGCGGATACTGGAGCGGATGCAGTGGGTTTGGATTGGACTACAGATATCGGTTCTGCACGCCAACGAATAGGTGATAAAGTGACGCTTCAAGGCAATATGGATCCTTGTGTGCTTTATGCTTCTCCAGACAGAGTGGAACAAGAAGTTGCTAATGTTTTAGCTGGTTTTGGAGAGGGTAAGACTGGGCATGTTTTTAATTTAGGTCATGGAATTCATCCGACAATTGCTCCGGAGAATATGACACGACTAGTCGACTCAGTTCATCGGTTAAGTGAGCGTTATCATAAGTAATCTGAATAGGCTACACCGACAAGCTGTCTTAGGAGTTAAGAAAAAGAGCTTAAGCATACTTAAATTGATTATGAATGAGTATTTGTAAAAAAAGGGTGATTCAAATCTAATGAATCACCCTTTAATTGAATTAAGTCCTAAGAGTTTGATTATCTGTCTGTAAACTCTGGGTATGCTTCCATACCACACTCACTTATATCAACTCCTGCGTACTCTTCTTCTTCGCTGACGCGGATCCCCATCACCATTTTCAAAATTAACCAAGTGACGAAGCTCGCACCAAAGACCCAGACAAAAATGGTTGCTGCGCCAACTATTTGGCCTATGAAGCTTGCGTCACTATTTGTTAATGGTACCGCTAACAGTCCCCATAGACCGACGACACCATGTACCGAAATTGCACCGACGGGGTCATCTATTTTGAATTTGTCCATCATCATGATGGAGAAGACAACTAAAACACCACCAACAGTACCAATTAATGTTGCAGCAAGTGGTGTTGGTGTATCTGGACCGGCAGTAATGGCAACGAGGCCTGCTAAAGCGCCATTCAAAACCATAGTCAAATCAGCTTTACCAAAGAGTGCTTTAGCAATAAGTAAAGCACCAAGAACACCGCCTGCTGCAGCTGCATTCGTATTTAAGAATACCATTGCAACAGCATTTGAGCTTGCTATGTCACCTAGCTTTAAGACTGAGCCACCATTAAATCCGAACCAGCCCATCCACAAGATGAATGTACCAAGTGTTGCTAAAGGTAGGTTTGCACCGGGGATAGGCTTCACTTCACCATTTTCGCCATATTTTCCTTTACGTGCTCCTAATAATATAACACCTGCGAGAGCTGCAGCTGCACCTGCCATATGAACGATCCCTGAGCCTGCAAAATCAAGGAAGCCAAAGTCGTCACCTAGTGAATATAGCCCAAATACAGAAGCCCCACCCCATGTCCAAGCTCCCTCCATTGGGTAAATGAAAGCTGTCATGACAATTGCAAAAAAGGCAAAAGCACTAAGTTTCATTCTTTCAGCAACTGCACCAGATACGATTGACATTGCTGTAGCCACAAATACAACTTGGAAGAAGAAATCAGATGCGCTGGAGTATACTGAACCGCCATCGAATCCTGCCTCAACTGATGCAGTAAGTGCATCGGCAACCAAGGTTTCGCCTCCATCAATTCCTATCAGAAATAAGCCGCCGCCGTACATGATGTCATAACCGACTACTAAGTAAGCCGTGGAAGCGATTGCGAAAAGCATTACATTTTTTGTTAATATTTCAGTAGTGTTTTTAGCCCTAACAAGCCCTGCCTCAAGCATTGAGAAGCCAGCAGCCATCCACATAACTAAGGCGCCACAAACTAGAAAATAGAAGGTGTCCATAGCATACTGGAGCTGAAAAATTTGATCTTCCATTTTATTGTCTCCTTTTAATTAAATTGCATCAGGGCCTGTTTCGCCTGTGCGAATACGTATCACTTGCTCTAATGGGAATACAAAAATTTTGCCATCACCTATCTTTCCAGTGTTGGCACCTTTAGTTACCGCTTCAATGACTTGTGAAACCAAATCATCATCTACGGCAAGTTCTAGTTTGAGTTTAGGTAAAAAATCAACCACGTATTCTGCACCGCGATAGAGTTCTGTGTGCCCTTTTTGGCGACCGAAACCCTTTACTTCAGAAAGGGTAAGACCTTGCACCCCGATTTCTGACAAAGCTTCTCGGACATCATCCAGTTTGAAGGGCTTTATTATTGCTACAACTTGTTTCATAAGTTATTCCTTCGTTTGTAATATAAGGTTTATCGTTTGAACTTAGATTGGCCTAGCCGCATTAAAGTTCAGACTGATATAGATAAAGCAGGATACGTGCCACGATTATAAAGCGATATAAAACAATGGTTTATAATTTTTATGGTAGTTTTTGTGTGTTCTTAGGGGTGGCACTGGTGCGGTATTATCTCGTGCTGTCCTATAAAGGGGCAGTTAGAGCTAACGCGTATTGGAGAGAAGGGATATAATTTTTGTGAAAAAAGAAGAGAGTTTTTTTAGTGTAAAAAAGTAATATTAAAAAAAAGGCGACTATCTTTGCAGATAGCCGCCCTTTTTATGAAGCTTAAGTATTACTAAATCAGATTTAGAACGATTTAGAAACAGTTAGTACGAACCTACTGTCAGCTTTATTACTTGAGCCAGCATTACCATTTTCAGTAGCATTCTTACCTTCTTTTAGTGTTTCAAAGTAAGTAACATCCCAGTCAAGGCCTACCATATGCTTAGATACGCCAATCGCATAATCTTGAAGTGGGTTATCTATTTTATTAGGTGACGTACCCATTACTTTGTCAATGTCATCAAAGTCATAGAAAGCATAATTTACATGAAGTGCAGTATCCAGAGGTAAGTCATAGTTAAAGCCTAATAAATAATGTGTTGCTTTTTCATCTTTGCCGCCAAAATCTTGAGTATGAGATACTTTCAGACTGAATGCGCTGTAGCTTATTGCTGCATAATATTCGTTCCAGTCCGCACCATCAGTACCTGTGAAGACATACCGCATCATACCTAAATCGTAAGCAATGCCATCGTATGCTTCAAATGTATAACCTGCATATACATCAACTTCGAGGTGAGCTTTGTCAGTACCAACAGAATAGTCTACGTTTGAAGCCCAAGCACCAGCATAAAAACCCGAGGCATGTCCGTAGTCAAAGCTACCAGAGAGTGCCATTTCATTATCAGTTTGTGATCCACCACGCCACATGTAGTCACTGGAAAGTGCGACGCTAGCGCTAGTTGAGTGTTGACCATCAGCACTTTCCCATGCCATTGCTGAAGAAGCCCCCATTAATGTGCTTGCTGCTAGGCAAAGACCAGATAATTGTTTCAATTTCATTTCCGTCTCCTGGAAAATTAAGGTTATTGTTCGTATGTATTTTGGCTTGTTTGTCTAAATAGACTGACCAAAGTGTGATGCGCCCCATTTAATCTTATTAGTAACGTTTCCATCGATATCACTATCAAATTTATCCTATACTTAAGAACTGGAACATCTCAGCGCAATAGACTTGTCTTTAATATGCTAATTTAATGCACTTTAAATAAGACAATAGGTCATCATGTTATCGATAATTGAGGAGATGAGCTAGTTTTTTAATGCTGTTTTGTTCAATTTGTATTTATTTAGCCACATTTTTGAGAGATTTGTATGATTTATCCAACAATTGACCCGGTGGCTTTGTCATTAGGTCCAATTCAGATTCATTGGTATGGATTGATGTATTTGCTCGGGTTTTCTGGAGCTTGGTGGCTTGGCCGGCTAAGGGCGGAACGCTTCGGGTGGACTGCAGTGGAAGTGGAGGACTTGTTGTTTTATGGAGCAATTGGGGTGATCGTGGGTGGCCGTGTTGGTTATTCGTTGTTTTATGACTTTCCTGCGCTGATCGACAATCCGTTAAATTTATTTAAAGTTTGGCAAGGAGGGATGTCCTTTCATGGTGGATTGTTAGGTGTAGTGGTAGCATTTGGTTTTTTTGCGAGAGCAACAGGTAAATCTTATTTCTCAATAAGTGATTTTATTGTACCGATGGTCCCGGTAGGTTTATTTTTTGGGCGGATCGGTAATTTTATTAACGGTGAGTTATGGGGGAAAGCAAGCGATGTACCATGGGCTATGGTCTTCCCAAATGGTGGTCCGCTTGCCCGGCACCCTTCCCAGCTCTATGAAGCTCTGCTTGAAGGTGTCTTATTATTTATAATTCTCTGGATATATTCTGCTAAGCCAAAGCTGCCAGGAGCTGTTTCAGGTCTGTTTTTGTTAGGGTATGGATTTTTCCGTTTCATGGTTGAATTTGTCCGCGTTCCTGACCAGCAATATGGCTATTTATTTTCAGATTGGATCACAATGGGTCAAGTTTTGTCATTACCTATGATTTTGGTGGGGCTATTTATTACAGTTCGTGCATTTCAGGGCGGTAAGTAAATTAATAAAAATCCCTTAGCGTCAGCAGCTTATGAATTTTAAAAATTTGGAGTAAAATAGCCTTTTTGCGTTAAGCATGGCTATCTCATGTTAAAATCTTCTATCTAATTTATGTAAAAATTTTGAGTTATTATTATGAGTTATCAAGATCATTATGATGTGATTGTTGTTGGTGGTGGGCATGCTGGTACTGAAGCAGCCTTGGCCTCAGCACGCCAGGGCGTTAAAACACTATTGTTAACTCAGAATATTGAAACACTCGGTCAAATGAGCTGTAATCCAGCTATCGGTGGTATTGGCAAAGGGCACTTAGTTAAAGAAATCGATGCCCTTGGCGGTGTAATGGCACAAGCTGCTGATCGTGGTGGCATTCAATTTCGTATTTTGA
>CAJWKF010000009.1 GCA_913042265.1 uncultured Gammaproteobacteria bacterium | reverse complement strand
TTCGTGAAGGCGGTCGCACAGTTGGTGCTGGTGTCGTTAGTAAAATCACAGAGTAAATAAATAATGGCAACTAACCAAACTATTAGAATCCGTTTGAAATCATTCGATCATCGTTTGATAGATCAATCGGCCAAAGAAATCGTTGAGACAGCAAAGCGTACTGGAGCTAGGATTAATGGACCCATTCCATTACCGACTAAAAAAGAACGTTTTACAGTTTTGACTTCGCCGCATGTCAATAAGGATGCACGTGATCAATATGAGATCCGTACACATAAGCGCCTTATGGATATTGTTGAGCCTACTGATAAAACAGTAGACGCACTTATGAAACTGGACCTCGCCGCTGGCGTAGATGTTCAGATCAAGCTGAATTAAGAAGGGGCTTGCTCAATGACTATCGGACTTGTCGGTCGTAAACGAGGAATGACTCGCGTCTTCACTGAAGATGGTGTTTCTACTCCCGTTACCGTAATTGAAATCGAACCAAATCGTGTTAGCCAATTAAAGACGGTTGAGACTGATGGATACAGTGCTGTTCAAGTTACTGTTGGTTCAAAAAAATCATCACGTGTCACAAAACCTCAAGCTGGACATTTTGCGAAAGCAGAGTCAGCTTCAGGACATAAAGTGTGCGAATTTACTACCGATGCTGACTCTGATTTAGAGCTAGGGTCGGAAATTAAAGTCACTTTATTTGAAGCTGGTCAAGCAATTGATGTTAGTGGCGTAACAAAAGGTAAAGGCTTCCAAGGACCTATGAAGCGCTACGGATTTCGTGGTGGTGATGCGACACATGGTAACTCTATTTCACATCGTTCTGGCGGTTCAATCGGTCAGTGCCAAACACCTGGTCGTGTCTTCAAAGGCAAGAAAATGGCCGGTCATATGGGTGATGTCAAACGAACTTTACAAAACTTATCTGTAGTTAGGGTTGATGTAGAACGTAACTTACTACTTGTTAAGGGCTCTGTGCCTGGCGCAAATGGTGGTGACGTTATTATCCGTCCTGCTGTAAAAGCATAAAAGATTCTTAGGGGAATATTTGTGGATCTTAAATTACAATCTTTCGATGGAGCAAAAGCCGGGAAAATAACTGTTTCCGAAGCTATGTTTGATCGTGAATACAACGAACCTATGGTTCACCAAGTAGTAACTGCCTTTTTAGCAGGAGCAAGAGCAGGTACGCACGCTCAGAAAACACGCTCGGAAGTTCGTGGTGGTGGTCGTAAACCTTTTGCTCAAAAAGGTAGTGGACGTGCTCGTGCTGGTACAATCAGAAGCCCACTTTGGCGTTCTGGTGGTATTACATTTGCAGCTAAACCGCGTGACTACAGTCAAAAAGTAAACCGTAAAGTTTACCGTAACGCGCTTTGTTCAATTTTATCTGAGCTTCGTCGAAATGAAAGCTTAGTTATAGTAGATAAAGTAGAGTTAGCAACACCAAAGACAAAAGACTTACTAGCAAAAATAGATGCTCTAGGCATCAAAAATGCATTAATAGTGACTGAAAATGCCGCTGGTAATCTAGCATTGGCCTCGCGGAACCTATATGACATTGCTGCTACTGATGCAGCTCATGTAAATCCAGTTGCACTTTTGCGTTTTGAAAAAGTACTGATGAGTGAAGAATCTGTTCGCAAGTTAGAGGAGTCGTTACTATGAACTCTGAACGTTTAACAAAAGTAATTTTAGGCCCGGTAGTTGCTGAAAAAGCAACTCGTGTTGCAGAGAAGCACAATCAGGTAGTACTTAAAGTATTATCAGATGCAAATAAGTCTGAAATAAAACAAGCGGTAGAAATGCTGTTCGAAGCAAAAGTTGAATCAGTCACAACAACTAACGTGAAAGGTAAAACAAAACGTACTGGCCAGATTATGGGTAAGAGAAGCGATTGGAAAAAAGCTTATGTCACATTAGCTGAAGGTTCAGATATTAACTTTGTTGGCTCAGAATAAATAATAGAATACGGGTGAGGAATCAGGAATGGCGTTAAAGAAAGCTAAACCTACATCGGCAGGCCGAAGATTTGTAGTTCAGGTTAAAACTGCAGAACTACACCGTGGTGCACCACATGCACCGTTGGTAGAAAAAAAGGCTAAAACTGGTGGTAGAAATAATGCAGGTCGGATCACGGTTAGACATCGTGGTGGCGGTCACAAGCAACGTTATCGTTTAATTGACTTTAAGCGCAATAAAGATGGTATACCTGCAGTTGTTGAACGTATTGAATACGATCCAAACCGAACTGCACATATTGCACTGCTTAGCTATGCGGACGGCGAAAAGCTATATATTATTGCCCCTAAAGGTGTAGTAGCAGGTGATCGTTTAGAATCGGGCGAGAATGCAGCAATCCGAGCGGGTAATGCATTGAAACTAGCAGCTGTTCCATTAGGTAGCACTATTCATTGTATTGAGATGAAGCCTGGTAAGGGTGCACAAATTGCTCGTAGTGCAGGAAGTAGTGCACAGTTTGTTGCTCGTGAAAATGGCTATGCTACATTGCGGCTACGTTCTGGAGAAATGCGTAAAATCCCACTGGAATGCAAAGTAACGATGGGTGAAGTTGGAAACGGCGAGCATTCATTAAGATCATTAGGAAAGGCTGGCGCAAGTCGTTGGCGTGGAGTTCGTCCAACCGTTCGTGGTGTTGTGATGAACCCTGTTGATCACCCGCATGGTGGTGGTGAAGGCCGGACTTCAGGAGGTCGACACCCAGTTTCACCATGGGGTATGCCGACTAAAGGCTATAAGACACGTAAAAACAAACGTACTGATAATCTAATCGTACGTCGTCGTAACAAGAAATAAGGCTAGGAATTAAGTATGCCGCGTTCAATTAAAAAGGGTCCATTTATAGACTCTCACCTTGAAAAAAAGGTTTTAGAAGCAGTAGAAGCTAATAATAAGCGTCCAATCAAAACATGGTCTCGTCGTTCGATGATTATTCCTGACATGATTGGCTTAAC
This sequence comes from uncultured Gammaproteobacteria bacterium, assembly GCA_913042265.1. Classification (GTDB taxonomy): domain Bacteria; phylum Pseudomonadota; class Gammaproteobacteria; order Nitrosococcales; family Methylophagaceae. The sequence continues at coordinate 28,852 of CAJWKF010000009.1, read as the reverse complement.
AATTGCTGTTCATAACGGTAGACAACACCTACCTGTATTCATTACAGAGGATATGGTTGGGCACAAGTTGGGTGAGTTTTCACCTACACGTACCTTTAGAGGCCATATTGCTGATAAGAAAGTTAAGCGGTAGGTAGGGAAAAAAAATGGCAACGAAAGCAAAATATAGTTATGCACGAATTTCAGCACAGAAAGTTCGTCTAGTAGCAGATCAAATTAGAGGCTTGCCTGTTGAAAAGGCAATTAACTTATTAACATTCAGTCCTAAAAAAGCAGCCGTTCTGATGAAAGAGGTGTTAAACTCTGCCATCGCAAATGCTGAACATAATGATGGCGCTGATATTGATGAACTTTATGTATCTGTTGTGATGATTGACGAAGGTTCAACAATGAAAAGAATGTCACCGCGTGCAAAAGGCCGTGGCAATCGTATCCTTAAACGTACAAGCCACATTACTGTGGTTGTTGACGAAAAGTAAGAGAGAATACTTATGGGACAAAAGGTTCACCCAACTGGCTTTAGACTTGGTATAATCAAGGATTGGAACTCAATCTGGTACGCCAACTCTGCAGAATTTCCTGGTCTATTAGAAAAAGATCTGAAAGTACGAGCATATCTGAAAGATAAGTTATCGCACGCATCAGTCAGTAAAATTCAAATAGACCGGCCTGCAAAAAACGCGAAGATTACAATTCATACAGCTAGACCAGGAATTGTTATTGGCAAAAAAGGTGAGGATATCGATAAGCTGCGCCAAGAGGTTTCAGCAATTATGGGTGTCCCTGTCAATGTGGGTGTAGAAGAAATTCGTAAGCCCGAACTTGATGCCACCTTAGTAGCTGAAAGCGTGGCTCAGCAGTTAGAGCGTCGTATCATGTTTCGTAGGGCAATGAAGCGAGCTGTTACAAACACTATGCGCCTAGGTGCGGGTGGTATTCGTATCAATGTTGCAGGACGATTGAATGGTGCTGAAATAGCACGCACGGAGTGGTATCGTGAAGGCCGTGTGCCATTACATACATTACGAGCAGACATTGATTATGGAACTGCAGAAGCAAACACGACTTACGGCATTATTGGTGTCAAAGTTTGGATTTTTAAAGGCGAAGTGTTTGACGCAAACGCGCAAACTCCCGCCCCAGTTGAGAAGTAAGGTTATAACCAATGTTACAGCCAAAAAGAACAAAATTTAGAAAACAGATGAAGTTACGTAACCGTGGCTTGGCACAACGTGGTGCTAAAGTTAGTTTCGGAGAGTACGGACTAAAATCTTTAGAGCGTGGTCGTATAACTGCGCGTCAAATTGAAGCAGCGCGTCGAGCGATGACGCGTTATGTAAAGCGTGGCGGAAAGATTTGGATTAGAGTTTTCCCTGACAAGCCAATTACCAGTAAGCCTCTCGAAGTTCGTCAGGGTAAAGGTAAAGGTAATGTCGAGTACTGGGTAGCTAATGTTCAACCTGGTCGCATGCTTTATGAAATGGAAGGTGTTGATGAAGATGTAGCGCGTGAAGCGTTTCGTCTAGCAGCAGCGAAACTTCCTGTTAAAACAACATTCGTAACGCGAGCAGTATTGTAATGAAAGCAAATGAAATAAGAGAAAAATCTGCTGAGGATCTCGTTCAAGAGTTAGAAGCTCTTCATAAAGAACAATTCAACTTACGTATGCAGAATGCAACAGGACAGTTAACACGTTCTAGTGAAATTAAACGTGTTCGCCGTGACATTGCTCGTATTAAAACAATAAAGAACGAAAAGAAATAGGGCGCTGAGATGAGTGAACAAGAAAATAATATACGTTTAGTGACGGGTCGCGTCGTAAGCGATAAGATGGATAAGTCAATAACTGTTTTGATAGAGCGTAAAGTTCCGCATCCAATCTATAAAAAATATGTCAAACGTTCAACAAAATTGCACGCGCATGATGAAGAAAATTCATGCAATATTGGTGATGTTGTAAACATTACATCTACACGTCCAATGTCTAAGACTAAATGCTGGAAATTAGTCGACGTTGTGACACGTGCTAAGTAAAACCACCGGTTATATAGGAGTTTAGACCATGATTCAAATGCAAAGTAGTCTAGATGCCGCGGATAACAGCGGTGCTAAACGCATAGAGTGTATAAAGGTTTTGGGCGGTTCACATCGCCGATATGCAGGTATTGGTGATGTTATTAAAGTCACAATTAAAGAAGCTACACCACGTGGAAAAGTAAAAAAAGGTGAAGTACACAATGCGGTAATAGTGAGAACTCGTAAAGGCGTTCGTCGTCCTGATGGATCGGTGATTCGCTTTGATGGTAATGCGGCAGTGCTCTTAAATGCTGCGCATCAGCCTATTGGTACACGTATCTTCGGCCCTGTAACACGGGAGCTTCGTGGTGAAAAATTTATGAAGATTATTTCTTTAGCGCCTGAAGTGCTATAAGTTAGGAGACGCTAAGATGGAAAGATTAAAAACAGGTGATCAAGTTGTCGTTATAACGGGAAAAGATCGTGGGAAGCAAGGTGAGATTACTAACCGAGGCCAAGATGGAAAGTTTTTGGTTCAAGGAATCAATATAGTAAAAAAACACACTAAAGCTAACCCTAATGTAGGAAGTACTGGTGGGATCCTTGAAAAGGAAATGCCAATAGAAGGCTCAAACCTAGCTCTGCTGAATCCAGCAACAGGCAAGGGTGGGAAAGTTGGTATTAAGGTTTTGGAAGATGGCCGCAAGGTTCGCGTATTTAAATCAAATGGCGAAGTTGTCGGCGCGTAAGCGACGAATTAGGTAATTACAGTGAGCAGATTAAAAGATTTTTATCGTGATGATGTAATCAAACAGTTGACTAAACAGTTTGGATATAAATCCGTAATGGAAGTACCAAGGGTGACAAAGATCACCTTAAATATGGGTGTGGGCGATGCTCTTACCGATAAAAAGGTATTGGAGCACGCAGTTTCTGACATGGAGAAGATTTCAGGTCAAAAAGTAATTGTTACGAAGGCAAAGAAATCGATTGCTGGTTTTAAATTACGTGAAGGATGGCCCGTAGGTTGTAAGGTTACTCTTCGTGCAGAACGTATGTATGATTTTCTTGACCGATTGATAACAATATCTATACCAAGAACACGGGATTTTAGAGGGTTGAATCCTAAGTCATTTGATAAACAAGGTAACTATAGTATGGGGGTGAAAGAACAAATCATTTTCCCAGAAATAGAATACGATAAAATTGATAAGTTAAGAGGAATGGACATTACGATAACAACGACTGCTAAAACGGCTGAAGAGTCACATGCGTTGTTATCGGCATTTAAATTTCCTTTTAGAAAATAAATATAGGTTGGACGGAATAAGTTATGGCTAAACGAAGCATGGTAAATCGCGAAATTAAACGTGAGAAATTAGTAAAAAAATATGCTGTTAAACGCGCTGCGTTAAAAAAAGAAATGTTGGATTCAGCATTAACATTTGAACAACGCCAAGATGCAGCTAAAAAGTTTCACGCATTGCCTCGGAATTCAAGTGCCTCACGCATGCGAAACCGCTGTAGCATAACTGGTCGTCCACACGGTTTTTACCGCAAGTTCGGTCTGTCTAGAAATAAACTACGCGAACATGCAATGAAAGGTGATATTCCTGGCCTTGTAATGGCTAGTTGGTAATCACTGATAGAATTTGTGGAGCTAAAATAAAATGAGTATGACAGACCCAATTGCAGATATGCTTACGCGCATTCGTAATGCACAGCAAGCTAACAAAACAGAGGTGTCGATGCCATCTTCAAAAGTGAAGATTAGTATTGCAAATGTACTTCTTGATGAAGGTTACATTTCTTCACATAAAATAAATGATGTTGACGGCAAAGGAGTACTGAAAATTGCATTAAAGTACTTTGAAGGTAAGGCCGTAATTTCACAAATAGATCGAATAAGCCGACCGGGTCTAAGAGTATATAAAGCAGCTGATGAATTACCAAGAATTATTGCAGGACTTGGTATCGCAGTTATTTCAACATCACAAGGTGTGATGACAGATCGTAAAGCACGAGCACTTGGTCAGGGCGGTGAAGTCCTGTGTGCCGTTAGCTAGTAATATTTGGAGATTATAAAATGTCACGTATAGCTAATGCCCCAGTAGAAATACCAGCAGGTGTTGAAGTTGCCTTAAATGGCTCGGAAGTATCTATAAAAGGTACCAAAGGTACTTTGACTCGTAATATTCATAGCGATGTTGAAGTAACACAAGAAGGAACATCTTTAAAGTCATCTGCAGCTAACAATGCAAAACAATCCATTGCTCAAGCAGGGACTACAAGAGCTCTGCTAAACAATATGGTGTTGGGTGTTACTCAAGGTTTTGAGAAAAAGCTTACTTTAGTTGGGGTTGGTTACCGTGCCAAATCACAAGGCAATAAACTTGATTTAACGCTAGGTTTCTCGCACCCTGTTCAATATGAGGTGCCAGAAGGCATAAAGATTGAAACACCAAGTCAGACAGAAATTATTGTATCAGGTGCAGATAAGCAGAAAGTAGGTCAAGTTGCAGCAGATATTCGTGCGTACCGTTCACCTGAACCATACAAAGGTAAAGGTGTACGTTATTCAGATGAGCATGTCGCTCGTAAAGACGCTAAGAAAAAATAAGTAGGCAATACAATGGATAAAAAATCATCACGTTTACGTAGAGCTGTTCGTACTCGAGCAAAGATAAAAGAGCTCGAGTCATATAGATTAACTGTGCACAGAACACCACGTCATATCTATGCACAAGTTATATCGCATGACAGTACGAAAGTAATTGCAACTGCATCAACACTTGATGCAGAAGTGAAAAAAGAATTAAAAGGTAGCGGCAATACCACTGCAGCAGCAGTTGTTGGTAAAGCAATAGCGTTACGCGCATCTGGCGAAGGTGTGACAACTGTGTCATTCGATCGCTCTGGTTTTAAATATCATGGTCGAGTGCAAGCACTCGCTGAAGCTGCCCGTGAAAACGGCTTGCAGTTTTAACTTTAAGGGTATTATCACATGGCACAAAATGATCAACGACAAGCCCCTGCGGACGGTTTTGTAGAAAAATTAGTTGGAATCCGTCGCGTCGCTAAAGTAGTAAAAGGTGGTCGAGTATTTGGCTTTTCAGCATTAACGGTAGTAGGTGATGGTGAAGGCCGTGTAGGTTTTGGTCAGGGTAAAGCACGTGAAGTCCCAGTTGCAATTCAAAAAGCAATGGACGAAGCAAGAAAAAACATGCAAACCTGTTCACTAGATGGGCATACACTCCAGCACGCTGTTACTTCAAATTATGGTGCTGCGAAGGTATATATGCAACCAGCTTCAGATGGTACAGGGGTTATTGCCGGTGGTGCAATGCGTGCTGTATTTGATGCGGTCGGTGTTCATAATGTATTGGCTAAATCTATCGGATCAACAAACCCGCTTAATGTTGTACGTGCAACAATTAAAGGTTTGACAGATATGAATAACCCAGAAGCAATTGCTGCCAAGCGTGGCAAATCAGTTGCTGAGATCATGGAATAAAACAATGGCGTCTAAAGGTAAATTAAAAGTGACATTGCTGAAAAGCACAATTGGTCGCTTAATAAAACATAAAGCATGTGTTGCAGGATTAGGCCTAAGAAAAACAGGTAGCAGCGCAGTGGTTATTGATACACCTGAAAATAGGGGCATGATTAATCATGTTTCATATTTATTAAAGGTTGAGGAAGTTTAAAATGCATTTAAATACAATTGCACCGGCTCTTGGTGCCACTAAAGATGCTAAGCGTGTTGGACGCGGTATTGGTTCTGGCAATGGTAAAACATGCGGACGTGGACATAAGGGACAAAAATCTCGCTCTGGTGGTTCAATCAAACGTGGGTTTGAAGGTGGTCAAATGCCATTGCAACGACGTTTACCAAAAGTTGGTTTTTCATCTCGTAAATCTTCATCCACTACAGAAATAAGATTAGATGTATTACAAAACCTTGGTTTAAAATCAGTTGATTTGTTAGCTTTGAAATCGGCAGGTGTGGTTTCTGAGAATATCCTACGTGTTAAAGTTATTGCATCAGGTGAAATTTCAAATGCGGTTACTATAAAAGGTCTATCTGCTACAGCCGGCGCTCAAAAAGCGATCAAGGCTGCCGGCGGTAAAGTTGTAGAGTAGGTCTCGTGGAAAAGAATAAACAACGCGAACTATTAGGATCAGGAAATTACAGTGAACTGAAAAGTCGCTTGCTTTTTGTCTTGGGAGCTTTGCTTGTTTTTCGATTAGGAACATTTATACCAGTTCCAGGCATTGATCCTGGTGCACTAGCCGTAATGTTTGAGCAGCAAAAAGGCACGATTCTTGACATGTTTAATATGTTTTCAGGCGGCGCACTCGAGCGATTGTCTGTATTTGCGCTTGGTATAATGCCGTATATATCTGCGTCTATCATTATGCAGTTACTAACCGTCGTTCACCCAAAGCTTGCACAATTGAAAAAAGAAGGCGCAGCTGGTAAGAGAAAAATTACTCAATACACTCGTTACGGCACGCTCGTTTTAGCAACATTTCAGGCCCTAGGCATTGCTGTTGCACTTGAAAGCCAAAGTTCTGCTGGTGTAGGTGTTGTTATTGACCCGGGTTTTATTTTTAGATTAAGTGCTGTAATTACCTTGGTAACGGGCACCATGTTCTTGATGTGGTTAGGTGAACAGATTACTGAGCGTGGTATTGGTAATGGTATTTCGCTGATAATTTTCGCAGGTATCGTTGCAGGTCTTCCTGCTGCTGTAGGTGGTACATTAGAATTAGCACGTACTGGACAGTTACATACTTTCTTAGTTATTACAATTTTGGTTTTGACATTAGCTGTTACAGCTTTTGTTATTTTTGTAGAGAGAGCCCAAAGACGAATCCCCGTACATTATGCTAAACGTCAACAGGGCCGTAAGATGGTGGCTGGCCAAGTAACACACCTTCCATTGAAGCTAAACATGGCAGGTGTTATACCTCCAATATTTGCATCTAGCATTATTTTATTTCCTGCAACTATTGCAGGATGGTTTGGAAGTGCACAAGGAATGGACTGGTTGAAAGATATCTCAACATTAATGTCGCCAGGGCAACCGATGTATGTAATGTCGTATGCTATAGCTATTATCTTCTTTTGCTTTTTTTATACAGCATTAGTTTTTAATCCAAAAGAAACGGCCGAAAATTTACAAAAATCAGGTGCTTTCATTCCGGGAATTAGACCCGGTGAGCAGACAACAAACTATATAGACAGCGTTATGGGTCGTTTAACTCTAGCTGGTGCCGTTTATATAACAGCAGTGTGTCTATTACCTGAATTTCTTATTTTATACTGGAATGTACCATTTTACTTTGGTGGTACATCGTTGCTCATTATTGTAGTTGTTGTGATGGATTTTGTATCACAAGTACAGTCTCATATGATGTCTCAACAGTATGAAGGGCTTATGCGTAAACAGAACAAAAATAACAATGGTATGTCTGGCTTCTTGGGCTAAGACAAACCAATATAAAAAGAGTGTTGGAGAGATTAAATGAAAGTTCAGGCATCAGTAAAAAAGATCTGCCGTAATTGCAAGATAGTAAAACGTAAAGGCGTGATACGAGTGATCTGTAAAGAAGCTCGTCATAAACAACGTCAAGGTTAAGAAATAACTGAATTAAATTATTGTTGAACAGTAGATTTATCTGATATAATTCTCTGTTCACTATTGAAGGATTAAGGTAGCTCAATGGCTCGTATTGCTGGAATTAATGTTCCCGTTCAAAAACATACTGTGATTGGTTTAACAGCTATTTATGGTGTAGGTCTCACTCGTGCGCGACAAATATGTGCAGCTGCTGGAGTGAAAGAAGATCTAAAGATTAGGGATCTATCAGAAGAACAAGTGGAAACACTTCGTACTGAAGTTGCCAAGCTCACTGTAGAAGGTGACTTGAGGCGTGAAGTATCTATGGATATTAAACGTCTAAAAGATTTAGGTTGCTACCGTGGTGTACGCCATCGTAGAGGCTTACCTCTTCGTGGCCAAAGAACAAAAACAAATGCAAGGACTCGTAAAGGTCCACGCAGAATGATTAAGTAAAGAGGCAAATTGATGGCAAATTCAGCAGCGCGTCAGCGTAAGCGAGTAAAAAAGAATGTAGTAGACGGGGTAGCCCATGTCCACGCATCTTTTAATAACACAATTATTACAATCACTGATAGGCAAGGTAACACATTGTCATGGGCTACATCTGGTGGTTGCGGTTTCAGAGGGTCTCGTAAGAGTACACCCTTCGCTGCACAAGTAGCAGCAGAAAAAGCAGGCCAAGTTGTAAAAGACTTTGGCATGAAAAATCTCGATGTAGAAATTAAAGGTCCAGGACCAGGTCGGGAGTCTGCAGTTAGAGCTTTAAACAACCTTGGTTTTAATATTAATAATATTACAGACGTTACACCAATTCCCCATAATGGTTGTCGTCCGCCTAAACGGCGTAGAGTGTGATTTAGGAGATTCATTATGGCAAAATATATTGGTGCAAAATGTCGTTTATGTCGAAGAGAAGGTGAGAAGCTTTTTCTCAAAGGCGAAAAATGTCATACCTCAAAGTGTGCGATAGAAAATAGAGCGTTTCCACCTGGCCAGCATGGTCAGCGTCGATCACGACTTTCGGATTATGCAACACAGTTACGTGAAAAACAAAAAATGCGTCGTGTATACGGTGTGTTAGAAAAGCAATTTCGTCTTTATTATAAGATGGCTGATAACAAGAAGGGTTCTACAGGTGAGAATCTCCTTCAACTATTAGAAAACCGTCTAGATAACGTTGTATACCGTATGGGGTTTGGTGTTTCACGTAGTGAAGCCCGCCAACTTGTTCGACACAACGCTATTACAGTCAACGGTAAAAAGGTTACGATCCCTTCATACCAAATAAGTGCTGATGATGTTATCGCAGTTCGTGAGGCAGGTAAGACACAGCTCCGAATTAAAGCAGCATTAGAATTAGCTTCACAACACGGTTTTTCAGACTGGATCGAAGTAGATGTTGATAAAATGCAAGGTACTTATAAAAACGTACCAGAGCGTTCTGAACTACCAGCCGAAATTAACGAGCACTTGATTGTAGAATTGTACTCGAAATAATTTTAACTAAACCAACAGGTTTATTTAGAGGAAATTGCATGACGACTTATATGAGTCAATTTTTAAAACCACGTATTGTTGATATTAAAAAATACAGCAGTTCACGCACACGCTTAGTGTTAGAGCCTTTAGAACGCGGTTTTGGTCATACCCTAGGAAATGCATTAAGACGAATTTTATTGTCTTCAATGGAAGGTACTGCTGTTGTTGAAGCACAAATTGACGGTGTGGTTCATGAGTACTCAGCAATTGATGGTGTGCAAGAAGATGTATTAGATATACTCCTCAACATGAAGGGCATAGCTGTTATTCTGCATGATCAATCAGAAGTAGTTTTAACGTTAACGAAAGAAGGCGTAGGTCCTGTTACTGCAGGGGATATACAAGTTCCTCATAATGTTGAAGTTGTTAATCCGGACCATATTATTGCTAATCTTACTGGTGGTAGTTTATCTATTACCTTTAGAGTAACCAAAGGACGTGGTTACCAACCAGCAAGTGCACGTAATGTTAATGAAGAAGAGGATAGTGTCATCGGACAATTATATCTAGATGCATCATTCAGTCCTGTTAACATGGTCACTTACAATGTCGAGAGTGCTCGTGTTGAAAACAGAACTGATCTAGACAAGTTAATTATCGATGTTGATACTGATGGTACTATGGAAGCCGAAGATGCCATTAAATATGCATCAACTATTCTGAGTGATCAATTATCATCATTCGTTGATTTTAAGGTTATTGAAGAACAAGTAGTCGAAAAATTAGAACCAACTATTGACCCTGCATTGTTGCAGGCAATTGATGAACTGGACTTAACAGTCCGTTCAGCAAATTGTCTTAAAGCAGAGAATATTTATTACGTGGGAGATTTAATTCAGCGTAGTGAGATGGAACTCCTGAAAACACCAAACTTGGGTAGAAAGTCCCTAACGGAAATCAAAGATGTTTTGGCAACAAAAGGTCTTTCTCTAGGGATGCAGCTTGAAAATTGGCCGCCATCTGCACTTGAACAGAAATAAACATACTGAAGATAATTCAGAATAAAGAGAATAGGGTAATAACATGCGTCATCGTAATTCCGGTCGTAAATTAAATCGTAATAGTAGCCATAGAAAAGCTATGTTTAAAAATATGGCAGTTTCATTAATGGAACATGAAGTAATTCGTACTACATTGCCAAAAGCAAAAGAATTACGTGGTGTAGTAGAACCATTAATCACTCTTGGTAAAACAGATACATTAGCCAACCGTCGCTTGGCCTTTGCGAGACTAGATGATAGGGAGGCTGTCACTAAATTGTTTAATGATATTGGTCCTCGATCTACTGCACGTCCAGGTGGCTATATTCGAATTCTAAAAACTGGTTTACGAGCAGGTGACAAAGCACCAATGGCAATTGTGGAACTTGTAGATAAAGCTATTGTAGCAGACTAGAATTACAAAATAATTTAAAAAAGCCAGCTATAAGCTGGTTTTTTTTTGCTAAAAATAAATAGAAAATTTACTACTACGAGAGCACATCACGGACTCAGAAATTAAACGACTTAGCGCTGATGAGAGTGTGAGAGTTCCCATGTGAAAGTAGGTCCCTGTCGCTTGTATACAGAAAAATTTAACCATAACCTTTGGCTTAGGTATTTTTTATCAATAAAATGGTTGAAAATGTACCCTAACCGTCAAAAACGATTAGGGCATTGATAAAATATTACACTATTACATACTTGGGCATATATGTTTGTCATTAGTTGTATTACAAACACTGGTACGACTGAGTAGGTTTTCCCATTCGATCACTTTTTCATTTGTGACGGGTATTTTCCATAGCTTGCGAAGGTGATAAAAATTATCATCTCCCATGATAGCTAATTGAAGCGAAGTGATAGTTAACTCTCCTAGTACGCACTTACTATTCCATGAAATAGCTTTATAGCCATTAATTAGAAGATCTTTAGCATTACTGGATGTATGAGTCTTACATGTTCTATCTGCAGGCTCATCTTGTGATGCTTTAAAATCACTAAGAGTTTTATTATCAAGAAGTCCTATATTGATCGCGTAATGATCTGAGAAACCACGTGTCTTGCTTTTCCAAAGTTGGAAATATGTATTATGCTCCTTCATCGAAAAAGGCTGATAATTGTCATAATCCGAAAATTCCGGACCAAAGTGTGTAATTAAGTTTTCACCGACATCGAGTTCAGCAGCAACTGCAATCGATGGAATAAGTAATACAAGTAGTGCGAAATTTAGTTTCACATTGTGCTCCGAATGATGATGTATATAATTGTGAAGCAGCTATCTTAGTGTTTATTCAATGTCTAATCAAACTTTAGGCAAACTATTCTTAATATAAAAGGTGAGATGCGACTTTCACAATTAAGAATAGGTGAAATGGAGATCTAGCGAGGGATGTCGTGTTTATAGTAACAAGTCTAAATAAAGGACTTCTTTTTGTTCTCAATAGTATAAGTTTCTAAAGCAAGGTAAGTGTATAGATTACTCAATATACACTTTTTGTTCTGTAGGTTTATAGCTCCAAGGCAGGTTAGCATTCTTCCAGCCATTGACTAGTCTTTGCCCCTTATGAGGGCCAGCTTTGACTTTATCACCTTCGAAGCCATCAACCACTGTATATGCTTTGGTGTAGCCTAATTGGTAGAGTAAATTAGCAGCTTTTGAACTGCGAGTTCCGGAGCGACACATTAACAAAATAGTATTATTTTTGTCTAATCCAGCTTTCTCTAGCTTTTCACGTAATGTAATAGAGAAGTTACTGTTAGGTTCTTTCAGGTAGCGGTATTTTTTTGTGTCCCATTCGCTCAGATCGTTAAACATATATGGAATGTTTACATCTGCAATATCCGCTATGCCGAGAAATTCTATCTCTCCTTGCGTACGTACATCAACGAGAAAGACATTCTCAGGATCTTGCATCTTTATCTGGTGAGCTTGAATAGCATTCACATAAAGTGCCTGAGGTGTTTGTTTTTTTTCTGGGAGCTTTGAAAAGTCTTCAGAAGAGATGACTTGTGTAGAGGCAAATGAAAATAACATTAATAGAGTCAAACTAAATTTATACACAATGAGCTACCTTTAGGAATAAGTAGTCTAGTTTATTCTATTTTATGAAAAATAGCAGATCAAGCCAACGATTTAAATTTATAGCTGGTTTAACTTGAGCATGTTTTTGATCATGGAAAGGCAGGTCTTCCGATAAATTGGGGTGAGAAAAGATAATGATGCAACCGTAAGCATTATAGGTTTTGTTAATCTTGGTCGTGAAGTTAAATTATTGTTATTTTGCAGTGATAATTTTTTAAGGGTGAATAATCCAGCTAGTGTAATTGTTCGAATCTCCCAACCCATACGTCCATTAATCTCTGCGCCTAAATTGATAGCCGACATAAGTAAACTATTAGTGAATAGATATCTTTCGCGTAAAAGTGGTGCTATTTTTGTTGTATTGATGATATCTAGGTTATGCTCCGTAATTCCTAAGTGAGATAGACTCTTTAATGATAGGTAGAGTCTATTATTTTCATAAAGGTCTTGTTGTATGTCTTGATAAAAATTGATTAGCTGTAGCGCTGTACAGAGAGCATCTGATTGTTTGAGTTGATGTTTGGACTTTTCACCGCCCAAGTGAAGGAAGAGGCGACCAATCGGATTAGCAGAATGACGACAGTAATCTAAAATATCATCATCAGTCTGATAACGACCTTGAGATATATCTTGCTTAAAAGCTGTTAATAAATCGTAAAAAAGTTGAATAGGGAGTTGATGGTTGTGTATCACATCAAAGAGTGCTGTAAAAATGGGCGATTGGCTGAGGTCAGCTCCTTGCGCAATATCATTAAGCTGTTTTTCATATTCAAGCAGTGCTTGCGTACGCTCGGCAATAGTTGCGGAACCTTCATCAGCAATATCATCTGCGGTTCGGGCAAAAGCATAAATGACAAAGATGGTTTTTTGAATATGCTTAGGCAGTAATATTGATGCAACAGGAAAATTTTCGTAGTGACTTTTTGCCAGATGTTGACAGTATCTATGTGCCAAAATTAATTCAGTTGATCTGGTCATCTTCAGCAGCGCTAACTGGGCGAACTTGGTTATCAATTGGCGGAATAGAATCTAACTCTTTTTTCGCACGGATTCCCATGTCTAAGAAACGTTTACCACTGGGTATCACTTGTCGTTCAAGGGAACCGACAGTTTTGTTAAAGTGCTCGACACTACTATTTAAACTGCTGCCTAAGTTACCTAAATGGCCACTAAAAATACTTAGGCGTTTATATAAGCTTTCACCTAAGTCACGAATTGTGATTGCATTTTCAGTGAGTGCTTGTTGTTTCCAGCCATATGAAACTGCTCGTAATATGGCAATAAAATTCGTGGGAGTTGCTAGAATAATATTTAATTGCATTGTCTCCTCGAGTAATTGAGGCTCAAGTTCAAGCGCTGCTGATAAGAAATGTTCGCCAGGAATGAACATCACTACAAATTCGGGTGATTGTGAATATTCGGCCCAATAGTTCTTAGCGGCTAACTCTTTTGAACGTTGTCGTATAATTTGTACATGTCGCCTTAATTCTGATGCTTTTAGTACATCATCTGTTGTGTGAATAGATGATAGGTATGCATCTAAAGGAGTCTTAGCATCTACAATAATTTCCCTGTTGTCAGGTAGACGAACGATCATATCGGGCCTAATGAGCCCTGAGTCGGTTCTTTGACTTGTCTGTTCGAAAAAATCACAATGTGCAACCATGCCACTCAATTCTGCTAAGCGCCTTAATGTCATTTCACCCCATTGCCCACGAACCTCTGGTCGACGGAGTGCCTGTACAAGATTCTGTGTTTCTTGTTTTAAGTTTTGTTGTCCTTCATTTAGATGTTTAATAGTGCTGTACAGCTGTCCGTAGGATTCTTTACGTTCTTTTTCAATCGTATTGATCTGTGCACTGGTTTTGTTTAAGGCATCACTAATGGGTTTAACTAATTGTTCAATCGCTTGCTCTCTTGTACTGAGCTCTGCTTTTGCTTCGCTTTGATGACGTTTTAAATTCTCTTCAGCTAGCTGTAAAAATTGTTCATTATTACGCTTAAGAGCATCTGTTGATAATTGATTGAAAGTATCTGCTAATTGGTGTCGTGCTTGATCGAGTAGTTCATCGAGTTGTTCATTAGATTGGCGCTCTAAACGAAGCGTCATTGTCAATTCTTGATTCTCAGTCAACAAATATTTCACTCGTTGGCCACGAAGAAAAGCAATCAAAATAGCACCGAGGATTAACCCAGTGAAAAATACTATAAAAACACCATTTTGTTCTTGTACTAAAGTTTGAATGAAATCTTTTATTAAAGCCATTGTAGCAATTCACTTGGGTGATTAATTATGCCATCAGCTTGCCAGTCTTTTATGTTGTCGCTACTACTAATGTAGCCATAGCTTGCTATCAAAGTAGTCATGTTTGCATTTTTACCTGCCTTGATGTCGCGCGCTGCATCACCGATATAAATACAATTTTCTGGGGATTGTGAAATAAGCTCACAGGCGTATAACATCGGAGCTGGATGTGGCTTACTATGAGATGTAGTATCACCACTGATGATGCACGCCGCGCGCTTATTCAACCCTAGTTGTGTGACGAGTGGGATCGTCAAAAATGCTGGTTTATTAGTAACGATGCCCCAAGGTATATTAGAATCTTCCAGTTGTTTTAAAACTAAACCCATCCCAGAAAACAAATCAGATTCACGTGTAATATTATCTTGATATAACTTAATGAAACGCTGTTGTAATGGTAGGTAATTAACATCATCAGCTGTAATATTAAAGCCAAGTCCTAATAAGCCTGCACTACCATTACTAGCTTCAGGACGAATTAGCTGATGCGATAAGGGTGAATAACCTTCTTGCTGTAATAAAGTATTAAGTGCAAATCCTAGGTCTGGAGCTGTATCGACTAATGTGCCATCTAAATCAAAAAGTACAGCAGTATATTTCGTCATAGCTTAGAGAGGTCGAGTGCAGTGAAGGAGGTAGTTTACTTGTACATCATTACTGAGATGAAAGTTTTTACTTAGAGGATTGTATGTTATGCCTCTCAGGCTATTAACCTTAAGATTAGTTTGTCGAGTCCAGAGAGCCATTTCTGATGGCTTAATGAAGCGGGCATAGTCATGTGTGCCTATGGGTAACATTTTCATGACATACTCAGCTCCTAATATTGCTACCAAATATGCTTTTGGATGGCGGTTTAAAGTTGAAAAAAATAAGTCTCCACCAGGTTTAACCAAGTCAGCACAAGCCTGAATGACTGAGAGTGGGTCTGGAACATGTTCTAACATTTCCATACAGGTAATAACATCGTAATGTCCTGTTAATTTTTTTGAGTGTTCTTCTGCAGTAATATGCTGATAGTCGATGCTTAGTTCAGTTTCAAGTGCATGGAGCCTTGCAACATTCAGTGCCATTTCTCCCATATCAATCCCTGTTGTCTTGGCACCTGCTTTTGCTAGAGCTTCGGTTAGAATTCCACCCCCACAGCCAACGTCAATGGCTATTTTATTATCTAGTTCACAATGTTGATTGATAAAGTCTAGGCGAATTGGGTTAATGTCATGTAATGGCTTAGAGTCACCTTTGAGATCCCACCAACTTGCGGCGAGGGCATCGAATTTTGCGACTTCTGAAGGGTCTACATTGGTCTGTGATTTCATGAGTTTTTTAGCCTTATTATCTCGCCCCAATGCTGGGCATCTTTAATAATTTTACTAGTATTCATTGTTGTTAATTGACGCTCTTTCAATAATTGGTTTCCTGCAACCCATACGTCAGTAACTTTATCTCGGTCCGTGGCATAGACTAATTGTGAGATAGTGTCATAACAAGGTTGTGTTTCTATTTCATTAAACTTAACTGCAATCATATCTGCCATTTTACCAACTTCAAGTGAGCCGATCATATTGTCTATCCCAAGCGCTTTAGCAGCGTTAATCGTAGCCATTTCAAGAGCGGTATGAGCGGGGACTGAACTAGTATCTTGTGCAACTGCTTTTGCAAGTAATGCTGTTTGTTTTATTTCAGAAAACATATCAAGAGCATTGTTAGACGCTGCACCATCCGTACCAATTGATATGTTAACACCACTATTACTTAAAACTGATACAGGTGTGAAGCCACTAGCTAACTTTAAGTTTGACACTGGACAATGAATAATATTTACACCCGTATCTGAACACCAGGTGATCTCTTCGTCAGTTAGCTGTGTCATATGTACTGCCGACAAACGAGGAGATAATAAGCCGATTTCTTTGAGTCTACCTAAAGGCCTCATGCCATAACTTTCAATACTTTGAGATATCTCACTAGACGTCTCATGGAGATGCATGTGTACAGTCACATCCAACTCTTCGGCATTTGTCACAATAGCGCTGAGTGTATTGTCTGAGACAGTATAAGGTGCGTGTGGGGCATAAGAGGTAGTAATACGAGCATGATGACGATAATGGTCATGTAATAGTTGACCCTTATGCATATACTCCTCAGGAGTTGCAGCCCAAGCACTTGGAAAATCAATCACTACCATGCCTAAATTGGCACGAATACCGCTTTTATCCACGACACGTGCAGTTGCGTCAGGGAAAAAATACATATCATTAAAACAGGTCGTACCGCCTCTTATCATCTCAGCAATTGCAAGTTCGGATCCTGCTTCAACAAAACTGTCACTGACCCATTTCTTTTCGGCTGGCCAAATGTAGTCATTTAGCCAGGTCATTAACGGTAAGTCATCTGATAAGCCTCGAAATAATGACATTGCGGCGTGAGTGTGGTTATTAATCAAACCAGGCATAATACAGTGATTGTTATAGTGTTGTTCAGTCGATGCGGTATAACGTTCTTTAGTGATATCTTGAGGTAACAAGGCAAGGATCTGTCCTTGGTGAACAACAACAGAATAATATTCTAATACCGTATTTTTAGGCAAGATTGGTACTAACCAACGAGCATGAATAATGAGATCAACAGTTTTCATAATAAATTATTATACCGGCATATTCAGCAGAACACAGTGAGCAGATAAAGCAAATTGATACTACTCTTTAAGAAGTAATGTTTTTGAATAGATCGATGGTATTCTACTTGTGTGAAATTGAATACTAAAAACGTCTTAATAACTTGATTGAAAGTTAAATCGAAGGAATAAAGTATGAGCCAAAAAGTATTAGTAACAGGGACTAACCGAGGTATTGGTTTGGAATTATGTCGCCAATTAAAACAACGGGGTGATGATGTTATTGCAACTTGTCGGAAAGCTTCTAAAGAACTTAAAGAATTAAATGTTGAAATTTTCGAAGGTGTGGAAGTGAGCGATCCCAAAAGCCTTTCTGTTTTAGCGGAGAAATTAAATGGTCGGAAGATTGATTGGTTAATTAATAATGCTGGTATTGCCGGTGGGCTCGGGCTAAGCGACATCGATGTAGATGCAATTGAAAGCTTCAAGCGAATGTATGAAGTCAACAGTTTAGGGCCGCTACTCACTACTCAAACTCTGTTAAATAACCTAAATGAAGGTTCAAAGGTTGGAATTATCACCAGTCGTATGGGTTCAGTAGCCGATAATGATTCAGGCGGCAGTTATGCCTATCGTATGTCAAAAGCAGCAGTTAATGCTGCTGGAAAATCATTATCAATAGATTTAAAATCGAAAGGTATCTCGGTTGGTATTCTACATCCCGGCTATGTCCGCACCGATATGACGAACCACAATGGTCTAATGGATACTGATGAATCGGCGTCGGGCCTATTAGCTAGAATGGATGAGCTTAATTTGAATAACACTGGTTCATTTTGGCATAGCAATGGTGACTTGTTACCTTGGTAAGTTACCCCCTGTTGTCGCAACAGCATCAACGATATTGTCCTAGATTAAAAAAGACAGCTAAAAAGCTGCCTGTTTTATTTGCGGATAGTACTCATCAGCTGTGGAAATGTGACAGCGTTGATGGGTTGTTATTACTTAAAGTTTGTAACCATTCAAGTATTCAACGCTCTTCATTTTGGCTGGGTATGAATAAGCTATTTAAAGCAGATTTCCCTGCCAACTTGGAGTATTTAGCAACAAATAGGCACCAGTTATCAGTAATAAGTCCTCTAGAGATTCCGGAAATAATTGCTGTGGAAGCAAATAGTTTCATTTTAGCTCGATGGCTGCATGATGAGCCTGTCAATCTAGAGAGTATTACCGATGAAATGGTGAGTCAATTAGCAAGTCACATAGGAAAGTGCCACCAACAAACTAAAAAGACTTGGGGTGCATTTCATCACCCAGTTTTATCTGCTGAACAGTGGCCAATGCTACTACACGAAACAATAATGACATTAGCTGAAAATGCTCCTAAACTTATTTCAGATGAAATGCTGAAGATGACGTTGCAAGAGTCTCAAACTATTCAAGCAGATGATTTTGTGCCGATTATGCCTGATTTGAGGTGGGACCAGTTTTTACAAAAAAATGGCCAATTGTCAGCACTAGTAGATTTGGATGCTTTTGTATACGGACCGAAAGAATTAGAGCTCATCCTATTAGAATATTTATTGACTTCTCGACAAATAGAAATATTTAAGAAGCAGTACGGACTGTATGTAAAAATACCAGATTTGACCGTTGTCAGAAGACCTTATCGAGTATTACTTTTTTTTATGAATGTTCTGGGAGAGAAAAACCTAGATAAGTGGTTAAATAAGGATATAAATTTATAAGGCAATACTTGACGAATCTAATAGTTTGTATTTGGAATTGTATAAATATTAGTTCACTCGCGATAATATAACTTCATCCAACTGATATAGCCGAGCAAGGCAAGGACGAGGTAAATAGCGAACATCACGATTGTCGCGTAATATCCTGTTTGAGCATATAAAACGATGGCGGCGGCATCGATGACAATCCAGTAAAGCCAGTTTTGCAATACTTTACGGGCCATTAAAACAGTATTTAGCACTGAAAAAACAGTTACTCCGGCGTCAAGGTAAGGACTTTGAGAGGCTCCAATACTTATTAAATAATTGGCGGTAGCAAAGGTAAGCAAACTACCAAGAATAAGAAATGTAAATTGCTGGGGCCAAGATAATCTATTTATTACAGCGACCGGATTAGCTTCCCCTTGTTTTTGCCACAATTTATAACCATATATAGCCATCGCCATGTAATAAAAGTTGAGCATGGCTTGCATTGGCAATTGGCCTTTCCAAAATATCACGGTATAGATGAGCGTGCTAAAAAAGGCTAAAGGCCAACACCACTGTGATTCTTTTGCGGCAAAAATTATATAGCCTATCCCTAATACTGAGGCGAAGACTTCCCAGCCTGATAGAGTTGATAGGCTATGAACCATGCTGGAGATTAGAGGGCTATCTGTCATAAATCTACAATATCAGCACGGTCAGTACCAATAAATTTCATAGCAAAGACGCTGTGTGGAAGTTGGCTAAAAACAACTTCAATTTCTTTGTCAAGCATATCCATAACATCACGGTATTCACCGAAGATTTGGGTGCTAAGACTGTTGCGCTTAACAATAATTTTAGAGTTGCTCTCAAGTTGAGCGATAAAGGTTAAGATAGGCTCGACATAATCTTCAGTTAGTGGGTATAGACTAATATCAACAGAAATTCTCATATTATTCTTCTCAATTTACTAGTAAAAAAGGCGCCCTTTTCAAGGGCGCCTTTTTTGGCTTTTTAATAATCCCAAGCAACAGATAAGCCCATCGTGCGTGGCTCGCCTCGTTGAGTGTAGCTTTCTTGCACGTAACCTTTTTCAGGATTGTTGCCAAAAAAGAACCCGCGTGTTCCATAATCCTTATCAAACAGGTTGCGGGCCCACAAAGTGATGTTCCACTCACCCATACGATACTGAAGGCTGGCATTGGTTAAAGCGTATGACTCTGATTTTTCATTATGGCTATTTGAGAAGTAGAACTCATCTTTTCCTTCAATATTAGTACGGAAGATGAAACTTGGAGATAAGTAGACTTCACTGCCAATATTAAAGGTGTAAGCTGGTGTCTGTGCCATGCGTCGATCTTCAATACCTGTTAGTTTAGGATTACTATATTCATCAAAGGAGGCATGAAGTAGACCTATTGCTGCAAATAATCGTAGATCATCTGTGGCTGACCAATTTATTTCTGCCTCTAAACCATAGTTTTTGCCTTTTGCAGCATTTGTAATGGAATCTTCGAATGCACCGATACCCACTGGAATAGAGCTTTTAACTTGGGCATCACGACGCGATGAGTAGAAAACACCGATACTTGTCATTAAATTGCCTTGTAGCCAGAGTGATTTTAGCCCCGACTCTGCAGTCCACATATATTCGGTGTCAAACTCAAGTTCTGATGTGGGCAGATCGTCATTATTATTTACACCACCCGATTTATAGCCTCGAGATAATGAGGTGTATAGAAGTTGGTTATCATTAAATTGATAGTTGAGTCCGAGCTTACCACCAAATAAGACCTCTGAAGAGTCAATATCTAAGCTATTTGAGTCTTTATAATCAGCTTTAAAGTTTTCTATTCGTAAACCAGTTATCAAAGTCACTTTTTTAGTCAAATGAGTATCGAGTTGGCCAAATAATGATACGTTTTCAGTTTCATACTCATTAATTAGGTTACCAAAATCAGAGGTTAGATCTAGGTCTTCATCTTGTCGAAAGAAGTGTGCACCAATTACCCATTCAGTTTTACCATTGAATAAACGACCATCTTCATTTGATAATGCTTTTATCTCAAAGGAGTAGTTTTCACGCGCACGTTGAAACTCTTCTGTTGCAGCATATGGATATAAGTTAGCTGTAAATTGTCCTGAAAACCCCCAATCTGCATCATAGCCATATATGATGTCAGACTTAGAATATGTCGTTATTGTTTCAATTTGCACAGCATCGCTTGCACGCCAATCTGTCTTAATCGCGAGTGCATTAGTATGTTGTTTATCTTGACCGGGCTGGTCTGCCAGGCTATTAAAGCTGTTATCTAATGTAAAAGCATCGTATCCATTATCAAGATTTAGGTGTAACAAATTAAGGTCAACATTCAAGTTTTTGCTAACGAGCCATTTCAGCTGCCCTTTCGCAGTCAATTCATCTCGATTATGGGTATTGTCACGATTGAGAAAGCTATTCTTCATATAACCATCTGATTGATGGCTATGAAGTGAGAAACGGCCAAGTAATGAGTTTTTTATTAAAGGGGCACCAATAGCAAAGCCCAGACTACGGGTATTATCTTGAGCTAAACTGGTTTGGGCGTGAATATCAAGTTCGTTTGTCGGTTGTTTGCTTTGTAGGTTAATGACTCCAGCTAAAGCATTGGTGCCAAATCGTGTTCCTTGTGGTCCTCTAAGAATTTCTACCTGCCCAACATCAAAGAGAGTAGCTGCGCCACCCGTGCGACTAAAGTCGATACCATCGATAATTAGCCCAACTGAAGGGTTTATAGGAGCAGAAAATTGACTACGTTCGCCTATACCACGGACCTGAAAAAACTGGCCGCGTGAAGCTCCCGCTGACATATTGACATTGGGCGCAAGGCTTAAGATATCTTCAATATGCTGTGCACCACGTGTATGAATGATATCGCTATCAATGGTGGTTAAACTAATGGGTGTGTTGAGTGCCTGAGCAGGTCTGAAATCGGCATTTACTTCCATAGCAGGCAAGAATTGTTCAGCTATAGCTAGAGAGGCGCTGGTGGAGAGTATTGCTGCGATATACAGCGATAGAGTACTTGGTTTCATTGTTATCCTTTTTTTAAATAAAAAAGGACAGGGGACATAACGCAAATTTAGATAACGCGATAAGTTGTCTCGGCCTGTCCCTACGCCAGTATTAACTGGATCAGGTTCATAGGGTTTATTCTGTATCAGAATTCTCAGGCCAGATTGGCCACCCCTAGGCTAATTACATAGTCTTATTTGACTCTGTAATTGATAAGTATCATACGCACGGTATGATTTATTTACAATGTAAAAATGCTGACTGGTCGATATGTGACAGTCTATGTGTGTATTTTGATAGCATCATTGGTATGAAAAAATATTTTTCCGTCGAGCAAGTCTTTTTCAAAATTAATTTTTGTCAGCTGATCCATTACAGGTCCTCGGACCTCAGCTAAATTAAGTGTAATACCTTGTTTTTTTAAGGACAAAATTAAGCTCCTTAAGGTTTCAAAAGCTGTGGTATCAATGTATGTGACTGAAGAGCAGATAAGGATGATTTGTTCTAGATAGACTCTTTCATCTACCTTTTGTGTAATAAAGTTGGAAATAAAGCTAATGTTGGCAAAAGTAATATTCTCGTCAATTCTAATCATCAATAATTTAGGCCAAATTTCGACGTCATGCCTTTCAATATTTCTAAATTGTTCAGTACCTTCAACACGTCCAACTATTGCTATATGTGGTTGACTGGCACGTCGTAAATAGGCAATAAAAGTCACTAATATACCAAGGGCAATTCCTTCTTCAATACCAAAAATTAAGACAGCAAGTAGAGTGATTATTTGTGTGACCGCATCAGAGCGATCATATTTTAAGGTACGAATTATCTCTTTAAATTTGATTAATGGGGCGATGGCAATGAGGATAATAGCGGCTAAAGTCGCTTTTGGAATATTGGTAAATTGTTCAGTAAAATAAATTAAAGCTAGCGCTAGTAAGGCAACCGCAATGATCATCGATAATTGAGTCCGCGCCCCGGCAGAGAAATTAACCATTGTTCTACTAAAGCCACCGGCAACGGACATGCCACCTGAGAAAGCAGCCGCAAGGTTTGCACTGCCCAATGCAATTAATTCTTGGTTAGCATCAATTTTCTGAGCACGCATGTTGGCTGTGACTGTTGCGATAGCAATACTTTCGACATAAGCAATTATGCTAATAAAAATAGCACTAGGTAGCAGCGCTATCCAGTGATTACTGTCAGTAAATAGTGAGAAAACTTGTAGTTCTGGCAATCCACTAGGAACTTGTCCGACTACAATCACATCATGATTAGAAGAGAGCTGAAAGTAAGTGACTAAACTGGTAGTTATAACAACCGCCAGTAACGGTGCAGTGCGGCTAATACCTGTTACTAAGGCTTTTGTTAGGTTAAATTTTGCTAGCCAAGCTTTAAGGGGAGCCCCCATAGACAATAAAAGAATAAAGCTGAATAGCCCAAGTCCGGCAGTATATATATTGATGTGCTGTACATGATTAGCAAGACAAGTAATATCACTACCGCAAGATTTAACTTCAATTCCGAACAAGTGTGGTAATTGGCTGATGATAATGAGTATAGATGCGCCGCTAGTAAAACCAGACAAAACGGGGTGGCTAATAAACTTAACCAAACCACCCATCCGAAAAATGGCCATTGCCAATAGAATTAAACCACCTTCGGCAGCGAGTATAATGGCGTGTTCTACAGGACTTCCAAAAGATGTAAGTTCTGGTGCCGCTAAGGCACTAGCCACCATTATAGCCGCTATGGAAACAGGACCGACTGATAAAGTTCGGCTTGTACCTAAAAACGCATAAATTAGAGGTGGTAAGATACTTGCGTACAAACCAACTTGGGGAGGTAAGCCTGCCAACATAGCATAAGCGATACCTTGGGGAACAAACAATATGGCTGTGATAATACCTGCAAAAACATCGCTATTGAAATCTTGGCGAGTGTATTTTTTTAGCCAGGCTGTGATGGGTATTAATCTAGAGACCCAGCTTGAAGTGAGTGAATTAAGACGAGGCATGTATAAGTTAAAGCATCCTATTAAAATTGAAATAACATATTATTTAGGGACGTTAGTCCTAGGGATTGATAGGTGATTTTTAACTACCATCATCAACTTGCTTTCAGCATAAAAAGCTTTCCGTAAAATATAAAACTCATACTTTTTGGTTATTATAATCTATATGACTTGGCGAGTTTGTAATGAGACAATTATTGCTCAATGACTTATTCACAAATTAGTTAGACCGCAATTACGGTTAGCGGGAACAGCAATATCAATTAACTTTGGAGAAGGTAGGTTTAAATTATCCATTATTTCGATAAATTGAGCCTTAGTTTTGTTTGCAAGCCTAGGGTTTTTAATTTTTTCTTGAGCAATATTACTTACGTAACAACCGGCGTAATCATGGCCAGGATAGACTAAGGTTTCCTTAGGTAAAGTGAACAAGACCTTCGTAATACTATTATAGAGAGTGGCTGCATCCCCACCCTGAAAGTCAGTTCTTCCACAACCATTTATTAGAAGTGTATCACCAGTAAACAGATGGTCACGCCAGAGGAAACATAGGCTTCCTGCCGTGTGTCCAGGTGTACTAATTGCCTTGATAGATTCATGTTCTGATAGTGTGAAAACATCAGCATCATTGATCTCTAAGTCAGCATTATTGGCATGACATAGAGTGCTAACAGCAGTCTGACAACCTAGCTGTCTTTTCAATAAACCGCTGGCTGTAATGTGATCGGCGTGTACGTGTGTATCTAAAGCATATATCAAAGTCAGGTTGTGTTCACCCAACAAGGCAACATATTTATCAATATCAGTGTCAACTGGATCAATTAATACTGCATTCCGTGTTTCAGTACAGGCGATAAGATAAGTATAGCTTGAGCTTTCTTTATGAAATAATTGTCTAAATAGCATAGCAGTGGCCTTACCCTATAATAAAACGAAGATTCATTCAGAGTGGAGAATAACTTTAATGATCGTAGTTTGTATCACCAACTGGCGTAGCAAATGCATCAGAAATAACTTCCTCAATATTATCACCTGTTAAGGTGTTCAAAAATGCAAGAAGATCGCTAGATTCGACTTCACTTAACCCTAAAGGTTTAATGAGTGGCGATTGGGTCACATTTGGAAAGCCACTACCATTATCGAGGAAGCCACCTTTGTTGTAGTATGAAATAACACTTTCTAAGTCTGACATTGAACCGTCATGCATATATGGAGCGGTTAATGCAATATTTCTCAAACTAGAAGTACGATACTTCCAGCGGTCATCTGGGTCCTGTGTGACTTCATAATATCCAGTATCACCTTGAGGTGCTTTACCATAATTCTTTTTGATTGATGATTTAACATCAACATAAATACCGGGTGCAATAAGCATTCGTTCTGTTTCTGGATCTTTTCCCATAGCGACAATAAAGCCTAATCCGGTATTGTGAAGGCTATTATCAGTAAATAACGCTGTTTTTTCTCCGACTGAGTGACAAGCTACACAGTTGGCTTTACCAGTGAATAAATCAAAACCACGTTTAGCTTCTTCAGAAATAGCTTTATCTTCTTTGGCATAATACCAGCGATCAAAAGGTGAGTTACCTGAGACTAAAACACGTTCATAACTGGCTATGGCCTGACCAATAGTCATAAGGTCGGCCTGTTGACCATTGAAGGCAGCTTCAAATAAACCTTTGTAATCTGGAATACCACGAATCTTTTCGATCGCTTGGCCAATAGAGGTCATTGCCATCTTATTTTCAGCAACTAGGGGGTGCCAGACTTGATTTTCAAGTGAGGTTTCTCTGCCATCTAAGAATAAGCGTTCAAGATAAGCTGTGTTATAAAGCGTTGGGGCATTACGCCGATTTGAACGACCTTCAAACCCAACAGCTTTTTCAAGTTCATTGCTGGTATATCCTTGTTCAGCCATGTGGCACATTGCACATGAAAAAGTATCGTTCAAAGATAAGCGACGGTCGAAAAATAGTTTTTTCCCTAATTCAATCTTCTCGACAGTGATAGGGTTATGATTAGGAACAGGAACTTTGGGTAGTCCGAGGGGGGGAGTTTCGATAACACGTATTAAATCAGCTTTAATCCCTTTGCGTGCAGTAATAGAACGAGAATTTGTTTCATATCCTTCTGTGTCGTAACCCGCTTTGCTATCACTTGCCCCGAAACGAATACCCATATCCATTGGAGAATTGTCCGTAAAAGAAACACCTTTTTTGGCTTCCAGGATGCCATCTTGAATCATTAGAGTTTTGACATCATTGAGAAGGATATCTGGATGCAAGAATGAAACACTATAAATATTACGGATTTTGAGCTCAGGATCTATAAGGTAAACACGTAGGATGTGTGAGAAGTTTTCTGATTGTGAACCGTCTTCGTTAACTTGGTTTTGAATTGTTTGGTCGTAGTCAGAGAGGATTGGGAGAAGACTTTCAACAGAGTCGGCCGTTAAATAGGTAAGTTTTATTTCTTCTTTTTTCATGGCAGACATGTCATGACCTTCATGCGCGCTATGATCCATTTCTAAGTCAGACATCATACTACCGTCGGGCATTTGGTGCATGCCTTGCTCTTGACCACTGATTGCAAGCAGCACCTCAGGCGTGTCATTTTTTGGGTCAAAGCTCATGCTAATAAGCTGTAATTTATCAGCTATTTCAGGAATTTTAGAGCCTTCATCTTGAATGCGATTGAAAACTAAGTGAGATAATGGACAACCATTGACATCGGTACAGTTCATGAATATGAAGCTTAGGAAAGTATATTTCCCTTTAAATAAATCATGATAATTAACATATTCGCCATGGACATTAAGTACTTTTGCATCTTTGGCATCTCCAAAAGCAGGGAGTTTATAGCTACCGGGTTCTGGTGCAGGGTAGTTAAGAGCGCCGTAGCCAGGGGCAAGCATCTGAACCTGGACTGGCCTATCACCAGCAGCAATCTCTTCTTCAGCGAAGCTGTAGCTGGTGAATAGTCCCACAAATAAAAGTAAACTTACTTTTACACCTGAATACGCCATTTTGACTCCTAACTTTAAATATTTTAATCTTGAACTATTATTTATTCGGTTATTTTAGCACTTTTTGTTCGCACCATTTCGTATGTTTTAACTATTTCATATTAAAAATTATCGTCGTTTAGCCGGTATTTATTGTGTTTTGGAATGTTGAGAATATTTGATTTTACTACCTATCGCTCTATCCAAATGACGTGACTTTAGAACCAATATGATAATTTGAGACACTTGAGCTAACCATTAAATTCCATGTTAAAAATATTTATAATAAAAGTGATGATCTCCTAAGGACTAATGATGCGGTAAAGAGATTTTGTATGATAAATGGATTTTCACAATGAGAGAGCCTCCCGCCAAGCATCAAGTTTTTTTTCAAAGGATAAGGTCGCATGTGCTGGACTGGTTGAGGGCAGGCGCTGCATCGATATGTTTAGTGAGGGTAACACTTCGTTAAAGACAGTTTCCGCTTTGGTACCGTTAAAAATTAATTTTTTTATTGATGAATGTGTTTTTAAGAATGACTCAAAGTCATTAATAATCATTGTTTTATTATCGATGTTTTGATCGAGGCTACCTTCACGCTGCCCGGCCCTTAAAACATCCCAAACTGCAATATTATGCTGTTTTAATAAGTCACAGCGCTTCTCATAGGGCAGTGTTAAGTCAAAGCTGAATAAATTAGCCATAATAGGCCAAAAGGCATTACGAGGGTTTGCATAGTACTGCTGATGCTCAAGCGATTTGTTACTTGGCAGAGACCCGAGAATGAGAATAGAAGGAGAGGAGCCTAGCATTGGCGGAAATCCTTCTGACGCTTTAGTAACATTATTAGGCATTGTTAAATCGACGAGTCGGATATTTAACGTTTGTACATGCTGTTACACAGTAGAAGTATTGTTTGCTTTTAGTTATATACACACGATTATGGTACAACTTTTTAATCATGGTGATGAGCTTTTCAATTATGTACAAGAGCTAGGTAGGAATAAAAAATTTATGAAGTTCATCAAAATATCAGTTATCTATTCCTGATTTGGTCGAATATACTGGCGCATTACAATATCAATGCTCATCTAGTAGCTAGAGTGATGATGTCTAAAATAAACATTATGGGGGCGACAGTATATGGCTGTTTATGCGATAGGTGATGTGCAGGGCTGTTTTGATGAGTTATTAAAAATGTTAGATCTAGTAAAGTTTGATCAAATGAAAGATCAAATATGGCTTGCTGGTGACCTAGTAAACAGAGGGCCGAAGTCCGCGGATGTATTACGCTTTGCTAAAAAATTAGGGCCAAGTTGTGTCAAGGTAGTATTAGGCAATCATGATCTCCATTTATTAGCCAATGCATGTGGTGTCACTAAACATCAAGATAAAATGGATACGATGGATTCTATTTTAGAAGCAGCTGATCGTGATGAGCTCATTCACTGGCTTCGTCATCAGTCCTTATTTCATCATGATTCGGCTTTAGGCTTTAGCATGGTTCATGCTGGTTTGCCGCCACAATGGAAAGTAGGAAAAGCAATAAAGCGGGCGAAGGAAGTTGAAGATATTTTGCAAAGTGATGACTGGCCAATTTTCTTTCAGCATATGTATGGTAACGAGCCAGTGAAATGGTCAAAATCATTGAGCCGATGGGATAGGCTACGCTACATCACAAACTGTTTTACACGGTTAAGGTATTGTGGCAAAGATGGGAGTTTGGCCTTGAAGTTTAAGGGCCGGCCAAATGAAAGTGAGTTAGGACAGACAGCCTGGTTTGATATGCCAGGTCGAAAATCACATCTAGATCGTATTGTTTTTGGCCATTGGTCTGCACTGGGAACAGGGCAGTATGGTAATGTATTCTCGCTTGATAGCGGCGCAGTTTGGGGAG
>CAJWKF010000008.1 GCA_913042265.1 uncultured Gammaproteobacteria bacterium | reverse complement strand
CCACAATTAATGGAACCGATCATGAAGGTTGATGTATTTACACCGGATGATCATGTTGGTGATGTGATTGGTGATTTGAATCGCCGTCGCGGTATGATTAAATCTCAAGATGCTGGTGTCACTGGTGTTCGTATCAATGGTGAAGTTCCATTGAGTGAAATGTTCGGTTACATTGGATCCTTGCGGACAATGACATCAGGTCGTGGCCAGTTCTCTATGGAGTTTCTGCACTATAGCCCATGTCCTCGTAATGTTGCTGAAGAAGTGATCAAAGAAACGAAACAACGTGAAGCGGATGCCAAAAAATAATTGTTAATGTCTAAATGGTTATTATGATAAAAAGACCTTAGTATATTATTAAGCTACTTTTAAACTTTATTCTGAAATTATAGAGTCTATTGTTTATTAAGTAGTTTAAGTGGTATGATTATCATTGTAATTTAAAGTTTCAAGATCTGCTTTTGTAATGGTGATAGCAAAAACAGAATTATATTTTTCACTATGAAAATAAAGAGGTTAGTATGAGTACAGGAACAGTAAAATGGTTTAATGCAGATAAAGGTTTTGGTTTTATTACTCCGGAAGATGGTAGTAAAGATTTATTTGTTCATCATTCAGAAATTGAAGCAGGTGGTGGTTACGCTACATTAAACGACGGACAAGCTGTCGAGTTTGAAGTTGGTGAAGGCCAAAAAGGTCCATGTGCAAACAAGGTTCGCCCTGTTTAACTGAAAAATAAAACTACGCGAGGACGATGCGAGAAACAATATCGCTAAATCCAAGTTGAGTTTAGAAAAAGGGCTGATTTTTATCAGCCCTTTTTTTTTGAGAACCCTTTAAGCTGCGCTCATTGAGACTTTTACAGCGCTTATTTCAAAATAAAATATTAATTGAGTAGCCCTAGGCATAGAACATTAAGAAGTCAGTTGTGTGATTTAGGTGTCTAACAAAACTTTATTCAAGCTATGGCTTTTTTCTATCATATAATTCATTTGGTTACGATGGTTGTATTTTTAGCAGGGTTAATGCCAAGCGATAAGATGTAGAGGCAATTATGTATAGTGATGAAGATTTAAATAGAGCAATAAAAAAGGGAATATTTTCTTATTCAGCAGTTGAGGAATTTAGAAATCAAATTTCACCCACTCCTCCAATCACTGACGAACAGGAACACTTTAAGTTGGTTGGTGGTTTTAATGATATTTTTATTGTTATAGCTTGTGGCTTATTATTGTTCTCTACTTTTTCAATATTAAAATCTATTAATATTAGTTTAGGCTATTTAGTATTTCTACTATTATCATGGGGTTTGGCTGAGTTTTTTGTTTTAAAAAGAAAAATGGCTTTACCAGCAATTATGTTATTGATTGCATTCGTGGGAAGTACTATTGGTTTATCAGATTCCTTATTACCGATAAGTACGGAAGCTGGAGCAATGTTGGCTGCAATTTTGTCTGCCACTTCTGCCTACATTCATTGGCAGAGATTTAGGGTTCCCATCACTGTTGCTGTTGCGAGCGTTGCATTAATAGGACTAATAATTTCATTGCTCAGAGTTGTTTTTCCAGATATAGATAGTTGGTCATCACCATTGTTACTACTTTGTGGGCTATTTACCTTTGCCTTTGCTATGTCTTGGGATGCTTCTGATACATCGCGCAAGAACTATCGGTCTGACGTCGGTTTTTGGTTACACCTATTGGCAGCGCCATTGATAATTCATCCGATCTTTACTGGTTTGAATATATTGAATGGTGAAGAAAGTAACTTTAGTATGGCTGTAGTGGTTTTATTATATTTGCTACTGACTATTATCTCGATCTGTATCGATCGACGTGTGCTAATGGTTTCTTCTTTGATATATTTCATTACCGCTTTATCTGGTCTGTTAGAGAGTTACGACATGATGGGTTCGAGTTCTGCTTTCACAGGGATCTTCGTAGGTGTAATGTTGTTACTAATGTCGGGATATTGGCAGCGTATAAGAATAATGTTGGTCAATCAGTTACCGATATTTGTAAGGGCTTGCCTTCCTGAAGTTAAAGTCGTCTAGTTGAATAGTTTTAAAGGGATGTATTTTCAGTTACATGTCTTTAACTGTTTTGCTGCTGGTCATGCATTAAAATAGCTAAAATTTGTTGCATATCTTTTGGCATATCCACACTCCACGAGACTTCTTTTTGTGTTTTAGGATGCATGAATCCAAGTAAACCAGCATGTAGGGCTTGCCGGCGAAAACCTTTTAATGTTTCTTGACATTGCTCTGAAGCACCTTTAGGAAGGCGAAGTCTACCGCCATAGGCAGGGTCACCTAGAAGGGGATAGCGAATATGAGCCATATGAACCCGAATTTGGTGAGTTCGGCCAGTTTCTAGTTTGCATCGAATATGAGTGTGAGCGCGAAAACGTTGCTCAACTCGATAATGAGTGATTGCAGGTTTCCCTGATGATGTAACAGCCATTCGTTTACGTTCAATATGATGGCGGCCTATAGGCTCTTCGACAGTGCCACCGGCAGTCATCACACCCATAGAGATAGCTTGATATTCACGTAGCACAGTTCTTTCTTGTAGCTGTGTGACTAAACTATTGTGAGACTGTAGTGTTTTGGCAATCATTAAGAGCCCTGTCGTTCCTTTATCAATACGATGCACGATACCAGCTCTTGGAATACCCTCTAGTGAAGGAGCGTGATGAAGGAGAGCATTTACAAGTGTTCCTTGATGATTACCAGCACCTGGATGTACCACCATTCCTGCTGGCTTATTGATGATGAGAACATCTTCATCTTCATAAATAATATTTAGTTCGATAGCCTCAGCAATCCAGCTGTCATCAACTGCCTCAATCTGTGCATGAATAGAAACTTTCTCACCTCCCACGACGGTATCTCTTGGTCTATGTATTTCTTCATCAATAAGGACATAACCAGCTTTTATCCATTTCGTTATTTGTCCACGAGAATAGTCGGAGAAAAGTTGAGCTAAAGCCTGGTCTAGTCTAAACCCTGCACAATCATCTGGAATAATACCGCTTAATTCTAATATATCTGACATAAGGTCTACACTAAATTAATAAGACATCATTATAACTTAGCCAGAATTTAGTCGTCGAGTTTCTAATTAATGGCTAGTAAATATACTGAAGTAATTTATATGTCGTTGGTGGATACTTTATAACCTAGTTTTTGTGCTAAATTTTCACACAAAAAGATATGTGTTCTAATCAGTTGCACTTTCATTAAAAAATTGCTAGTGTGATTCTCGTGTTAACTACGCATTTTGAGTAGAGAAAGTAAATAATTTTACCTAGTGTTTTAATTGATTTAATAAAAACTAATAACAACTTAATTAATAATAGAAGTGGAAGATTATGTCTGAACGTGTGATAGGAAGTGTTAAATGGTTTGATGCAGCCAAAGGGTTTGGTTTTTTAGAGCGTGAGGGTGGTGATGATGTTTTTGTTCACTTTAGGGCTATTCAAGGTGATGGATTTAAAACATTGGATGAAGGCCAGCAAGTTGAGTTTACGGTCACGAAAGGTGATAAGGGCTGGCAAGCAGAAGACGTATCACCAGTTAGTTAGTTTCTGGTTGGCACAAGGGACAATAGTAGGTTGCTCTTTGTGACTCCTTGTAATGTTGTATTCTGCTTTTGCAAATAAAGCAGTCCTCTCCCTTACGTCCATAAATATTGAGATGTTGAGCAAAGTACCCTGGTTTACCATCACTGTTCGTAAAGTCTTTTAATGTTGTTCCTCCAGATTTAATCGCTCTCTCTAGTACACTTTTTATCTGTTCTGTGAGCTTGACAGATTGTGATATTGACATTGATTGAGCCGGTATTCTTGGATGAATGTTTGCTAAAAATAGGCTTTCATTAGCATAAATGTTCCCTACGCCAACCACAACTTTACCATTCATAATCAATGTTTTTACACTACAACGTTTTAATTGTGCCTGACGTTGCAAATATTCAGCATTAAATTCTTTTAAGAGGGGTTCGGGACCGAGGTGAGCAATTAATTTATGCTGACTTATAGGATCGCTCGTCCACAATACTGATCCAAAACGTCTCGGATCATTATAGCGAAGGATATAGCCATTGCTTAGCTCTATATCAATATGGTCATGTTTGCCGAGTATACCCTGCTCAAGCTTATCCAGTATTCTTAGGCTACCTGACATACCGAGATGGATCATCAAAGTACCTTTGTCGAATTCAATCAATAAATATTTAGCTCGCCGGCTCACTCGATTAATAATTTGATTGGTGAGTACATCAGCAAGATCATTTGCTATTGGCCAGCGAAGGGAAAACTGTCTAATAATGACGCCGGTTATAGTGGTATTTGCTAGGTAAGGCTGTATACCTTTTTTAGTGGTTTCCACTTCTGGTAATTCAGGCATTTTCTATCACTTTCGATAATATGAGTTGATTGATAAATCATTCGAGTAAATTGAAGAATTAACTCTATTTAATAGCAGCTAAAGGGACACTACTTCTTATTAAAAAAAAACCTGCTTAAGGCAGGTTTCTTATTTAATAGTATTGTTCTGGT
Organism: uncultured Gammaproteobacteria bacterium; assembly: GCA_913042265.1. Classification (GTDB taxonomy): domain Bacteria; phylum Pseudomonadota; class Gammaproteobacteria; order Nitrosococcales; family Methylophagaceae. Next base: position 28,462 of record CAJWKF010000008.1, on the reverse strand, counting down.
GGTCGCTACTTTATTTTAGATTCTTTATACATAACGTGTTTGCGAACAACAGGATCAAACTTTTTTATTTCCAGCTTTTCAGGCATAGTACGTTTGTTTTTGTCTGTAGTGTAGTAGTGACCTGTACCAGCAGATGAGACTAATTTGATTTTATCGCGCATATTCTATTCTCCTAGACTTTATCGCCGCGGGCACGGATATCATTTAATACGACGGCTATACCTTTTTTATCGATAATACGTAAACCGTGATTACTAACGCGTAGCTTAACCCAACGATTTTCCTCTTCAACCCAAAAGCGGTGTGGATGAAGATTAGGAAGAAAGCGACGACGTGTTTTATTGTGGGCGTGAGAAACGTTGTTACCGCTCATAGGACGTTTACCCGTTACCTGACATACTCTAGCCATTTTAGAACCTGCTCCTGATGAACATTTTAACTATTAATAAGGGACGCATTCAACGACCCATTTGTAACTGCAAAGCCGAACTTTATACCATATATGAAATAGTAAGGGTAGTTGAATTGGGCTTATGTAGGCGTAAGTCCCATATGGTCTAGTTTACTACGTAGCTGTTGAAAATTGAGAGCCCCAATCTTGCGCATGACAATTTCACCATTGGGGGCTATTAGAAAATGCGTTGGGGTAACCCGTACTCGGTTAAAAGCAGTCGCTATTTCATTATTTTTATCCCATGTAATTATATATGGAAGCTTTCGCTGTATACGCATGGCACTAATATGTTCGGGCGAATCATGAGACATAGCAACTCCTATCATCGTTAAGCCTTGATCTGTATAATCTTGATAAAGTGCATTCAGTTCGGGCATTTCTTCTACGCAGCCAGGACAATCGGTTGCCCAGAAAATCATTAGAACTGGCTGATCAGTATACTGCGTTAGTGTATGTCGCTTGCCATCCATATCGCTAAAACTAATTTCAGGTGCTAGCTGCACAATAGTCCCATTTATAAAGATAGCGACAAGTAACAAGCCTGTTACCATAATGCTTATAAGAAGTGGCTTTTTAATAGTTTTCATTGTCGTGTGCTCTTTTATTTGACTGTTATTACTGTGACACTCAATCTCGTGTATAAGTGCCAGACCTAATCGGCCTACTCAAAAGAAGGAGGGCTTTGTTTATGCCAATCAGTAGCTTGCTGGTATGAATGCGCCACGTTCAACAAGCGAGCTTCATCAAAGTAGTTACCAATAATTTGCAACCCGACTGGTAAGCCTTTGACAAAGCCTGCGGGAATAGATAAGCCGGGCAATCCGGCGAGGTTGGTGCTGATGGTATATATATCTGCGAGGTACATTGAGATTGGATCATCCGTTTTATCACCTAATTTGAATGCAGTTGTGGGCGTCGTTGGGCCCATAATGACATCGATGTCATTAAAAGCCTGTTGAAAGTCATTACTAATTAACCGGCGGCATTGCTGCGCTTTAAGATAATAAGCATCATAGTAACCGCTTGATAAAGCATAGGTACCAGTCATGATTCGGCGTTTGACTTCCTCACCAAAACCTTCACCACGTGAACGCTGATATAAGTCTAGTAGATCTTTTGGATCATCGCAGCGATGACCAAAACGAACGCCGTCCATGCGGGATAGGTTGGATGAACATTCCGCGGGAGCAACGACATAATAAGTGGGTACAGCCAAACCAGTATTGGGTAACGTGATGTCTTTAATCGTTGCACCTAATGATTCATATGTTTTAATGGCCGCTTCGATAGTAGCTGCAACCTGTGGGTCTAAGCCTTCACTAAAGTATTCCTTAGGTAAACCAATTTTCAGACCTTCTATGGAATCTTGAAGCGTCGTAGTGTAGTCGGGTACATCACGCTCAACGCTTGTAGAGTCAAGCGAATCAAAGCCAGCCATTTCATTAAGTAATAATGCTGCATCTTCAGCACTTCGGGCCAAGGGCCCAGCTTGATCAAGACTTGATGCAAAAGCAATCATGCCATAACGTGAGATACGTCCGTAGGTTGGTTTTAGCCCTGTTAGGTTGCACAAGGATGCTGGTTGACGAATTGAGCCACCAGTATCGGTACCTGTTGCAACGGGGGCAAGGTTAGCAGTTACGGCCGCGGCTGATCCTCCTGATGAGCCTCCGGGGACGCGTGTATTATCCCAAGGGTTTTTTACTGGGCCATAAAAGCTAGTTTCATTTGATGAGCCCATGGCAAACTCATCCATATTTGTTTTGCCTAGAGTCACCATACCAGCAGTATTGACTTTTTCGACAACAGTTGCATTGTAGGGAGAAATAAAATTATCGAGCATTTTTGAGGCGCAACTGGTGCGAATACCTTTAGTACAAAAAATATCTTTATGAGCTATTGGAATCCCAGTTAGTTTCCCGGCAGTTTTTTGTTGTATTTTTTGATCAGCATCGCGAGCTTGTTTTAATGCATTATCCTCACATACAGTGATGTACGCATTAAGCTGGTTATTATGGGTTTTGATACGATCAATATAGTGCTGTGTCAGTTCAACACTGCTGATATCACCTTCATGTAATAATTTTGATAACTCGTAAAGTGTTTTTGTATGCATGAGAGAACCTGTTATTCAATAACTTGTGGAACCAGATAAATACCTGCTTCAGTTTTGGGAGCAATTTCTTGGAATAATTCGCGCTGATTTGCTTCAGTAACTTTATCTACACGTAAGCGCTGATTAGCATCTAGTGGGTGAGCCATTGGGGTTATATCAGTAGTATCGACTGCGCTAAGCTGTTCAACTAAATTAAATATATTTGTCAAATCCTTCGCATAGCTAGGGATAGCCTGTTTGTCTATGGCTAGCCGCGCTAAATGTGCAATTTTTTCGACATCTTTTTTATCTAAACTCATGGATGTTCTCAGTAATTAATTATGCAAAAGTATGAAGTTTAAATGATTAGTTGCTTGCTCAACAGCCCCATGCATTGATAAAGTATCATTTTATGAATTTAATAGGTCAGGTCTCGATAGATGTTTAAACGTATACGCGGAATGTTTTCTAATGATCTCTCGATTGATCTTGGCACAGCTAACACACTGATCTATGTTCGTGGTCAAGGTATTGTACTCGATGAACCATCAGTAGTTGCAATTAGACAAGATAAGGGTCCTGGAGGTCCGCGTTCTATCGCGGCTGTTGGCGTCGAGGCAAAAAGGATGCTGGGACGGACACCAAGTAATATTATGGCTATTAGACCGTTAAAAGACGGTGTAATTGCTGATTTCACAGTAACTGAAAAAATGTTGCAACATTTTATTCGTAAAATACATGAAGGCCGTTTTCTAAAACCTAGTCCACGAGTCCTAGTTTGTGTACCTTGCGGTTCGACACAGGTTGAACGTCGTGCCATACGAGAGTCAGCTGCTGGTGCTGGTGCTAGAGATGTCTATTTAATTGAGGAGCCAATGGCAGCAGCAATTGGGGCTGGTATGCCTGTTGAAGAGGCCAGTGGATCGATGGTTCTTGATATTGGTGGTGGCACAACAGAAATAGCGATTATTTCGTTAAATGGGATTGTTTACTCAGCTTCAGTGCGGATCGGTGGCGATTTGTTTGATGAATCTATCATCAATTATGTTCGCCGTAATTACGGTAGCCTGATTGGTGAGTCTACTGCAGAAAAAATCAAGAAAGAAATTGGTTCAGCTTATCCAGGTAACGAGGTAAGAGAGATGGTGGTCAATGGACGTAATTTGGCCGAAGGCATTCCCCGTAGCTTCACATTGAATAGCAATGAGGTATTAGAGGCCTTGCAAGATCCTTTGTCGGGAATTATTTCTGCCGTTAAAACGGCATTAGAACAAACCCCACCAGAACTAGGTGCCGATGTGGCCGAGCGTGGTATTGTATTGACGGGTGGTGGTGCATTATTACGCGACTTGGACCGTCTGATAGTTGAGGAAACTGGGTTGCCTGCAATTATTGCTGAGGATCCACTATCTTGTGTTGCCCGTGGCGGAGGCCGTGCACTAGAGATGCTTGATGAAATAGGTACTGACGTTTTCACATTTGAGTAGCTTTTTTGGACTACATCAGCAAGAAACTCTTAGATAAATCTATTTATGAAGTATCCACTTGTTTATAGGTACTAGATAATTAAACCATTATTTACCAATAGAACTTCACTTAATACCCGCTTGATTTTGGCGCTTGTAGCTTCGCTGACACTAGTCTTTATAGATTCCAGATTAAACTATTTAACTTCAATACGTAGCAGTTTGTCCACGGCTATTTATCCTATTCAACTGGTAGCATCTTTTCCTAGTGAATTAGCAGACTGGACGAGTGATTATTTTCAAAGTGTGGCCGATTTAAAAGAGCAAAATAAAGTGCTCAAAGCGACTAACTTATTGAGTGATGTTCGCTTACAAAAATTGCGAGCCCTAGAACGAGAAAACTTACGCTTACATGACCTGTTAGGCTCTTCTTTTCGTCTGCCTGAACGTGTACTCATAGCAGAGGTACTAAGGATAGACTCTGATCTCTTATCACAACATGTTGTGATAAATAAAGGAAGGCGAGAAAGTCTATTCGAAGGCCAACCAGTGCTAGATTCCAATGGTGTTATGGGTCAAGTGATGTCTGTCAGTCAATTTTCAAGCCGTGTTATTTTAGTAACAGATCCAAGTCACGGTACCCCCGTTCAGGTTAATCGTAATGGTTTGCGTTCTGTCGCCCGAGGCCGTGGTTTGAACAAGTTATTACAGTTAGAGTATTTACCGCAGAATTCAGATATACGAGTCGGGGATACATTAGTGACCTCGGGTTTAGGTGGACGTTTTCCAGTCGGGTATCCTGTAGGAACTGTAATTTCTGTTAACACCTCACCTGGAAATACTTTTTCAGAAGTTAAAGTGGAGCCTACTGCAAACATTCAAACATCGAGAGAAGTATTATTGGTTCTCCGAATGCTGGATGAAAAATTGGTTGTAGTTGATGAGGCAGAGGGTGTAGAAAGTGCAAAAGATGAAGTTGGTGGTGAGGATAGATAATCATGGTAAAAAATGACCAATCACAGGGTGCTTACATCATAATTCTTTCAATTTTATTTGCGATGATATTAATGTTAATCCCATTACCAGATAGCATGAGAATTTTGCGACCGGAGTGGGTCTTATTAACAGTCATGTATTGGTCTATGGCTCTACCGCGTAGTGTTGGGATAGGCTATGCATGGGTCGTAGGCCTATTGATGGATGTTTTATTTGGTGGTGCATTAGGTGTTTTAGCTTTTTCTTATGCCTTAGTGGTGTACCTAATTTTACATTTCCATCTTCAATTAAGACAGTTTCCACTTTGGCAGCAGGCTTTAAGTTTAATGTCACTTATTTTATTAGTGCATATTGTGACAGCTTCTATGACATCAGCTACATCCAGTTGGCTTTCATGGTTTCCAGCGGCACTCACCAGCACACTTTTATGGCCACTTGTGCATGTATTTTTAAGAACTGTAAGGCGTACTTTTAATGTTCGATAGTTTATAGATGTCCGATCGTCTGACTTTAAAAGATCATTTCCGTGAAAGTCGGTTAGTCAATGATCGTTTGATTTTTTCAGCCATCTTGGCAGGAATACTATTTGCTATCATTCTGGCAAGGCTAGCTATATTACAAGTAGTTGATCATGAGCACTTTAAAACTTTATCTCATAATAACCGGGTTGGTATTGAACCCTTGCCTCCTCAACGAGGCTTAATTTATGATCGAAATGGTGTTGTGTTAGCTGAAAATATTCCAACTTTTAGTTTGGAGCTAACACCTGAGAAAGTTGACTCTTTAGATGAGACACTCACATCTTTAGTAAAACTATTTAACTTATCTAGTGAGGAAGTTGCAGAAATAACAAAAAAGATTCGACAGCAGCGTGGTTTTAGACAAGTAGTAATAAGAAAAAACTTAACGGAAAAAGAAGTAGCCCTTTTCTCAGTTAATCAGCACAGTTTAACGGGTGTTGATGTAGTGGCGCGTTTAATTAGACATTATCCTCATGGGGCTTTGTTCGCTCACACTATAGGTTATGTGGGTCGCCTTAATGAGCGTGATCAAAAAAGTGTTGACGGGAGAGAATATAAAGGAACTTTGCAAATAGGTAAAACGGGTGTTGAGAAGGAATACGAAAAGCTGTTACATGGTCAGGTGGGTTATAGGCAAGTTGAAACGAATGTACAGGGTCGTGTTGTACGTGAATTAACCAGAGAGCCTTCCCATTCTGGGCAGGAACTTTATTTACATTTAGATATTAATTTGCAGAGGGTGGCTTCAGAAGTTTTGGCTGACTATAACGGTGCCATAGTAGCTTTAGAAGTCAAAACAGGTGGTATTCTGGCTATGGTTAGTAAACCCGACTTTAACCCAAACTCTTTTGTTTCTGGCATTAGCTCAAAAGAATATGATTTATTGCGAGATTCTGTTGATAGACCTCTGTTTGATCGTTCGATACGTGGGCACTATCCACCAGCATCAACATTGAAACCATTCATAGCATTAGCTGGATTAGAAAGGGGGGTTACTAGGTCCGAAAGCAAAACATTTTGTCCCGGTTGGTACAAGTTACCTGGTCATGAACACCGCTATCGATGTTGGAAAACCCATGGGCATGGGATTGTTGGCTTAAAGCAGTCTTTGGCTCAGTCTTGTGATGTTTATTTTTATGACTTAGCGAATAGTTTAGGTATCGATCAGATGCATGGGTTTTTAGATATTTTTGGCTTTGGTCGTCGAACAGGTGTTGATGTACCTAGTGAAAGTCGAGGTTTATCACCTTCTAGGGAATGGAAAAGAGAAGCGAAAAATCAAGTTTGGTATCCTGGTGAGACATTAATTTCTGGGATCGGGCAAGGCTTCAATCAGACGACACCGGTTCAATTGGCTCAAGCTACAGCAATGTTGGCGATGAGAGGTGTTTATATGAAGCCAAGGGTTGTCAAAGCTAGTCGTAATCATAATGCCGATGAACTAACACTTGTACCTATCGAAACAGGGGAGAGCTTACCAGTTGTGAATAAAAAGCATTGGGAAAGTGTGATTGATTCAATGGTAGAAGTTACGAAAGGGCCACGAGGTACTGCGCGTGCACTAGGTAAAAAACTACCTTTTGACGTGGCAGGCAAGACTGGAACAGCACAAGTGTTTGGTATTAAACAAAATCAAAAGTACGATGTAGAAATGCTCGAGAAAAAGCTGCAAGATCATGCTTTGTTTATCGGTTTTGCACCAGCAGATAACCCTGAGTTTGTAGTCGTTGTAGTAGCGGAAAATGGGGGCAGCGGAAGTAAAGTTGCAGCGCCAATGGCGAGAAAAATGATCGAACAGTATTTTGGGCTTGTTGCTAGTGCGCTATAATTCGTCGGGGTATAAGTCAACCCCTGAGCGCTGGAGCCTAACTCTAGCACTACGTGCGATTCACATCGATGCTTTATTGCTATTTGGTTTGTTAGTACTGCTAGGTGTTGGGCTGATGATTTTATTTAGTGCCGGGGATCAAAACATAAGTTTAGTGATCAGGCAGTTGATAAGGGTGGGAGCTGCATTTTTAGTATTAATCATTCTGGCTAATATTCACCCTGACCGTATGCGAGATTTGGCATATTGGATTTATGCTCTTGGATTGCTTTTATTAATTGCGGTGCTTGTAGTTGGCGATGAAGGCAAGGGTGCACAGCGCTGGTTAAATCTGGGTATAGTCCGTTTTCAGCCATCGGAGCTAATGAAAATTGCAGTACCACTACTAGTGGCTGCCTACATAGCTGAGCGGCCTTTACCACCAAGTTTATTTCGTATAGCAGTATGTTTAATAATGATTTTAATACCTTCCTTATTAATTTCTAAACAACCGGATTTGGGAACTTCATTGCTGATAGCAATTTCGGGACTGATTGTTATATTTTTATCTGGTGTTTCTAGAAGGTTTATTGTTGGCATCATACTCACTGCAACCTCAGCATTACCAGTTTTATGGTATGTCATGCATGACTATCAAAAGCAACGAGTGTTGACTTTTTTAAACCCAGAAAGTGATCCTTTAGGTGCTGGTTACCATATTATTCAATCCAAAATAGCAATTGGATCAGGTGGTTTGTTTGGCCGAGGCTGGTTGGAAGGAACACAATCTAATCTTGCTTTTTTACCTGAACGGTCAACAGATTTCATTTTCTCAGTTATTGGAGAAGAGTTCGGGCTTTTCGGTGTTGGAATGATGTTGTTACTCTATTTATCTATTGCAGGTCGAGGTTTGTATATCGCTGGTCAAGCTCAATCGAGTTTTGCAAGATTACTAGCTGGGAGTATTTCACTAACTTTTCTTGTTGGCGTAATCGTTAATGTCGGAATGGTAACGGGTTTATTGCCTGTTGTTGGGGTGCCATTGCCTCTAGTCAGTTATGGAGGTACTTCAATGGTGACCTTATTGGCTAGTTTCGGTATCCTTATGTCTATACATACTCATAGAAGGATGATGGAATCTTGAAATTATTATTTATTACTTTTTTATGCCTGACCTTTTCATCATTGTCTTATGCCAATGATAATTTACCGGGAGTATCAGGTTTCATTGATGAAATGCATGATGAACATGGCTTTGATAAAGCTGAGTTACAGACAATTTTTGAGCAAGTAAATGTTAAAAAGTCGATTTTAAAGGCGATAGCCAGACCCGCTGAGAAAAGCAAGCCTTGGTATGACTATCGCAAAATATTTATTACTCAAAAGCGAATTAATAACGGAGCAGCTTTTTGGCAAATCCATAAGAATGCATTATTGAAAGCGGAAAATGAATTTGGGGTCCCAGCTGAAATAATCATTGCTATCTTAGGGGTTGAGACAAGCTATGGTAACAACGTGGGCAGTTACCGTGTTGTCGATGCATTATCAACTTTAGCATTTCGATACCCACCAAGGAGCAAGTTTTTTCGAAGTGAATTAAGTCATTTTTTATTTCTAACTCGTGAAGAAGAAATGTCGATATTAAAACCATTAGGTTCCTATGCCGGCGCAATGGGTCTTGGGCAATTTATGCCTAGTAGCTTTCGAGCTTATGCGGTCGATTTCGATGGCGACGGTAAACGTGATATTTGGACTAACCCAACAGATGCCATTGGTAGTATTGCTAACTATTTAAATCGTCATGGTTGGGTTGCAGGTGAGAGTATTGCTCATAAAACAACAGTTTCCGGTAGTGCACCAGTTGCATTGTTAGAAAAAGGGACTAAGCCAGATATTGAGCGTAAGGAACTAGTCAATGCGGGTGTATCAACAATATCATTACCTTCAGATACTAGTCAGTTAGCAATTATTAGTTTGACTCAGCTTAAAGGTGAAGAATATTGGCTGACACGACAGAACTTTTACAGTATTACTCGTTATAACCATAGTCGTATGTATGCGATGGCTGTTACGCAGTTAGCTGCATTAATTAGTCAAGAACACAACCTAACTAACTAGCTATGAAAAAGGTTGGAATGGGACAGGTTACTGCTGCTTTGATTTTACTATTTCTAGTTGGCTGTGGTGGCAATATAATGGAAAAAAACGATAGTGCCCCCACCAATCCTCCAGACGTTTCTGGGGTTCTAAATGCAGTGCCAAAAAATGAGAAAATAAGGTCCGATAAGCTAAAAAGTTATGTAGTACTCGGCAAACGATATTATCCAATGACTACAAATGAAGGTTACAGTGAAAAAGGTATAGCCTCTTGGTACGGTAAAAAGTTTCATGGTCGCAAAACAGCCACAGGTGAAATTTACGATATGTATCAAATGACAGCTGCACACAAAACATTACCCCTTCCGAGTTATGCTGAAGTTACTAATTTGAATAATGGTTTGAAAATCATTGTCAGAGTTAATGATAGGGGGCCATTTCATCAAGGGCGTATCATTGACTTATCTTATGCTGGTGCTACAAAATTAGACATAATTGGAAATGGTACAGCCGAAGTAGAAGTCAAAGCTATCAATGTAGAAGAGTATCAGATGAATGAGCAAGCTATTGAAAAGTTGGAAGTAAATGTAGAACCATTGAAGCAAGATTCATATACCGAAGTGTATTTACAGGTAGGCACCTTTGATTCTATCGGTCGGGCAGAAGATCTTAAGGAGAAATTAGCAGTGCACCTTGCTGACACTGTCTTTTTGATGCGTTTCTACCGAGGTCATGGTGTGCTGTATCGTGTTAGAATAGGGCCTTTAGCTAGTGTTGAAGCCAGTGAGATTCTGGCAGAAAAGCTAAAAGTGCTGGGTGTGGCAGAGAGCCATATTGTTGTTGAATAAATTATTTCTAGAGAATTTTGAATGTTAAAGACAATAAAAAGCTTTTTATTATTTAGTTTGGTTTTACTGAGTGTCGTTTCACATGCAGAGATCAGGCAGGCACCAAACCCCCCTGTAATATCAGCAAAATCATATATATTACAAGACTTTGCAAGCGGTCACATCCTTGCTGCAGTAAATGCAGAGCAGCGTTTGCCCCCAGCAAGTATTACGAAACTGATGACAGCTTATATTGTGTCAAATGAAATATCATCCGGTAATATTTCTCTAGAAGATGAAGTACTCATTAGTGAAAAGGCATGGAGAATGGTAGGTTCTCGAAGCTTTATTGAGGTTAATACTAAAGTAACAGTTGGTGTTTTATTGCGGGGTATGATTATTCAGTCTGGTAATGATGCAGCAGTCGCTTTAGCGGAACATATAGCTGGCAGTGAAGATACTTTTTCTCAAATGATGAATCAATATGCCCAACAGTTGGGTATGTTTGATACTAACTATCAAAATTCGACCGGCTTACCAGGGAAGGAGCACTATACTACCGCCAAAGATATTGCGATTCTATCTATAGCAGTAATTCGTGACTTCCCAGAACATTATCTATGGTATGCCGAAAAAGAGTTCACTTATAATAATATTAAACAACCAAATCGCAATAAATTGTTATGGAGGGATAAGAGCGTTGATGGTTTGAAAACAGGCCACACCCAAGAAGCGGGTTACTGTCTTGCTGCCTCTGCAGAACGTCAAGGTGTAAGACTGATTTCTGTTGTTTTGGGTGCTGACAGTGAAAATGCGCGAGCACAAGAAACGCAGAAATTATTCAACTACGGCTTTCGGTTTTTTGAGACCCATGTGTTGTATGGTGCTGGGCAAGAGATTACTACTAATAAAGCCTGGAAGGGTTCAACAAATATAGTGAGTTTGGGCCTTGAGAAGCCATTGGCGATTACTGTTCCCCGAGGCAGTTATAAAGAATTGGTAGCTACAACAAATGTTAACTTGCCGTTTATTGCTCCCATCAGAAAGGGTCAGGCATTAGGTAATGTAGAAATTCATTTAGAGGGAAAGCTAGTTGCAACACGCATCTTAGTTGCAATAGAGGCAATAGAAGCAGGTACTTGGTGGCGCCGTTTAATAGATACTTTGTTGTTGTTGTTCTGGGGCTAGTCTGTGAGTGATGTCTTTTTAAATGGTAAGTTTATTGCCGCCGATAAAGCGAAAGTGTCTGTTCTTGATAGAGGTTTTGTATTCGGTGATGGGGTATATGAAGTTATTCCCGTTTATGATGGACATTGCTTTAAATTGAAGAGTCATTTGAAACGGCTACAAAACAGTCTTGATGAGAGCAGAATTGTAAACCCCTACTCTGAAAAACATTGGGAAACAGTGCTTAAAAAATTGATTAGCCTTCATTTGGATGGGGACCAAGTACTCTATTTACAAGTAACCCGGGGAGTTGCAGTAAGAGACCACGTTTTCCCTGAAAACACGGCACCAACGGTTTTTGTGATGAGTAACATGATGCAGGCAGTGTCAGAAGAATATAAAGCAAATGGTATTTCTGCGATTACATTAAAAGACTCTCGCTGGCAGAAATGTAATATTAAATCGATTAGTTTATTACCAAATTGCCTGTTAAAGCAGAAGGCAAAAGATTCGGGTGCTGAAGAAGCATTATTGATTAGCGATGGATTTCTTACAGAAGGCTCCACGAGTAATGCTTATGCAGTGCTAGACGGTGTTATTTACACGGCGCCTAAAAGTGGAAAAATACTACCTGGTATTACGCGAGATGTGGTGATAAGCCTTGCTTTGAAAGCGGGGATTCCACTTGTGGAGGAGCCCGTTGCTGAATTTAAATTGACTGATGCAGATGAACTATGGACGAGCAGTTCCACGAAAGAAGTATTACCCGTAACACGGCTTAATGGTGAGAAAGTTGGGACAGGTTTACCTGGGCCAGTTTGGCAAAAAATAGATGAACTTTATCAACATGCTAAATCAGTAGAACGAAATGATGGTTGAAGAACGTGAGTCTTTAATTGAGTTTCCTTGTGATTTTGATATTAAAGCAATGGGAGAAACGAGTCTTGAATTTGATGCTACAGTTGTCAGCATTATTCGTGAGCATGTAAAGGATATTCGAGAAGGTGCAATCACAAAAAAAGAAAGCTCGGGTGGTAAGTTCACCTCAGTAACTGTAACTGTATATGTGACTAGTAAGTTGCAAGTTGATACCATTTATGAGGCTTTAAGCAGTCATGAATTGGTTAAATATATTTTATAAATATTTAAAATGAAAATTAAAGACTTAGGTTTAATTGACTATGCTGAGGCATGCAAGGCAATGCAAGATTTCACACTATCAAGACAGACTGAGACTGAAGATGAATTATGGTTATTAGAGCACCCTCCTGTTTTTAGTCAAGGTGCAAAGGGTAAAAAAGAGCATTTATTAAATACAGGCACTATTCCGGTAGTTAGATCAGACCGAGGAGGCCAAGTCACGTACCATGGGCCTGGTCAATTAATTGCTTATACTTTATTTGACTTAAAACGTTATGATCTAGGTGTTAAAAAGATGGTGGCGCTTCTAGAGCAGACTGTTATTAGTTTTTTAGCAGTGCAGGGAGTGTCAGCTTATTCCGATCCTAAGGCACCAGGTGTTTATATCAAAGGCAGTAAAATTGCTTCTCTAGGATTAAGGGTCAAGCGAGGTTGTTGTTATCATGGTGTTAGTTTGAATGTTGATATGGACTTATCACCCTTTTTGTCGATTAATCCTTGTGGTTATGAGGGGATGAAAATGATTGATCTCAAAAGTTTAGGGTGTGATCTGCCGATGGCAGAAGTAAAGCAACAAATTGCCAACGCATTGATAGCAAGAATGTAATTTTAAGGTGTTTTAATGGCTGAAATAGTATTAACAAAAAGAGATGTAAGCGCACTAAGGGGTGAGTCTAAAGTTTCACGGATTCCAATTAAAGTGGTGCCAACAGAACCTAAACGTAAGCCAGACTGGATAAGATCAAAGGTTCCAAGCAATCCGGAAGTGTCACGGTTAAAGGCTTTGCTGCGAGAACATCAATTGCACACCATTTGTGAGGAAGCGGCTTGTCCAAATTTGGGAGAGTGCTTCACGCAGGGTACGGCAACTTTCTTGATTATGGGACAAATTTGTACTCGACGCTGTCCTTTTTGTGATGTGGCACATGGCAAACCTGACCCGTTAGATGAGAACGAACCTGCACATTTAGCTAAGACTATCGCTGCTATGAAGCTCAAACATGTTGTAGTTACTTCAGTTGATCGAGATGATCTACGTGATGGAGGTGCTGCTCATTTCAGAGAATGTATTAAAGAAATTCGTACGCAGTCACCCAAGACTAATATTGAAGTATTAGTTCCTGATTTTCGGGGGAGAATGAATGTGGCATTAGAGGTATTAGCAGAGTGTCCTCCTGATATTTTCAATCATAATTTAGAGAGTATACCTCGCTTATACAAAGCTGTTCGCCCTGGCTCGGATTATCAGTGGTCACTAGATCTAATCAAAAAATTTCAAGCACAGCACCCAAATGTGCCGACTAAATCAGGCCTAATGTTAGGTTTAGGTGAAACAATAGATGAAATCAAACAAGTGATGCAAGATCTACGTGATCACGGATGTCGAATGTTAACACTTGGACAATATCTACAACCGAGTCGCCATCATTTAGCGGTAGAACGTTTTGTTACGCCGGCAGAGTTTGATGATTTAGCTGTTGTGGCCAAAGAAATGGGCTTTCAGCATGTGGCTAGTGGACCAATGGTGCGCTCTTCTTACCATGCAGATTTGCAGGCTGAAGGAAAACACGTTTCTTAGTTGACTTTGTTGCTAGTCAACGTAAATCTGTGTTTGTTAGCTGAGAAGTAGAAAATCTTAAATGGTACAAATTATTGTATGCAGTATAATGGCGCACCTAAATTTTAAATTGTATCGCTCATATTGAGCATGGGATCGTTAGATGAGTGATTTTTTACCGGGACTAGAGGGCGTTGCCGCCACTAAGTCTGCCATCTCGTTTATTGATGGTGAGAAGGGTCTGCTATCTTATCGAGGTTACTCTATTGAGACTCTGGCTGCTAATAGCAGCTTCGAGGAGACAACATTATTACTTTTAGAAGGTCAATTACCTTCCTCAGCTGATTTAGCCAGTTTTAAGACCAAGTTAAAAAGTCATTACCGTATTAAATATCATATCCGTGAAATGATGCGTCATTTTCCTTCAAGTGCACATCCGATGGACATGTTACAAACTGCGGTGTCGAGTTTGGGTATGTTCTATCCGGGAACCGAATGTTTAACAGGTTCTGATGCCGGTGAAGATTTGCGTTATGTTCATAATATGACAGTCAACATTATTGCCCAAATGGCACCATTAGTAGCAATGTGGGAGCATATTAGAGGTGGTTATAATCCTGTCGAGCCCCGTGAAGACTTGTCGGTAGCTGAGAATTTGTTATATATGTTTACGGGTAAAGAACCTGATCCGATGCTGTCAAAGATAATGGATGTGTGTCTTATTTTGCATGCGGAGCATACGCTAAACGCCTCGACTTTTTCTGCCTTGGTTTCAGGATCCACCCTAGCAACTCCCTATAGTGTTATATCTGGGGCAATAGGCACGTTGTCCGGGCCTTTACATGGCGGTGCAAATTTTCGTGTTGTGGAAATGTTGAAAGAGATTGGTAGTGCTGATAAAGCGGAAGCGTGGATTGATAACGCATTAGCTAATAAAGAAGTGATCTGGGGGATGGGGCATCGTGAATATAAAGTTAAAGATCCACGGGCAACCATCTTGCACAAACTTGTTAACGAATTAATATCTGACCGTGGGAATAGTTTAGATAGTACATTTAAAACTGCAATGAAAGTTGAAGAAATCTGTAAAGATAGGCTTGGTCATAAAGGTGTTTATCCGAATGTCGATTTTTATTCGGGTATTTTATATGCTGAAATGGGCATATCAGCAGATCAATTTACAGCTTTATTTGCTGTTGCCCGTTCGGCGGGTTGGTTAGCGCACTGGCGAGAACAGATTTCTGATAACCGGATTTATCGTCCTTCACAGATTTATATAGGAAGTGATGTCCGTAGATACACCCCTATGAGTGAGCGAAGTTAGTCTGGCTAACCAATAATAGTTTTACTAGGCTCTCCCTGCTGTTCCCTAACTAATCTTGGCACAAGGTAACCTGAGAGTTCTTTACGCAGTTGTTTTACAAGTTTAATCCCTTGAGTTTGGCTAACATCAAAATGAGAAGCACCTGCAACAGGATCAAGCAAATGCAAGTAATAAGGCATAACACCAAGTTCAAAGAGCCTCTCACTCAAATTGGTTAGTTCTTTGACGCTGTCATTCACGCCTTTAAGCAAGACTGATTGGTTCAGTAGCTGAACATTAATATCAGAAAGTGAACTCAATGCATGGGCAACATCATCTGCTAATTCATTGGCATGATTAGCATGGATGACCATGACAACTTGAAAACGCGTACCACTAAGCCAGCTTAATAACTCAGTGTTAATTCGTTCAGGTAATACAAGTGGCAGACGAGTGTGAATTCGAAGTCGTTTTAAATGAGGTATCTTTTCCAGTTCTTGAACCATGTTTGCAAGTTTTTTATCTGAGAGTGCAAGTGGATCGCCGCCACTAAGAATAACCTCGCTAACAGATACATTACTTCGAAGTGCATTTAAAGTATCTTGCCATTGGCTTGCCAGTGGATTGCTATCTTGATATGGAAAGTGGCGTCGAAAGCAATATCGACAATGTATGGCGCAAGCACCAGTTGTGAGTAATAAAGCACGCCCCTGATATTTTTGTAAAATTCCTGGACTTGTTATTGCAAGTTGGTCACCGACAGGATCCTGTACAAAATTCTCGACATCAAATCCTTCATCAATTAGCGGGAAAACTTGGCGTAATAAAGGATCAAAAGGATCACCATGACGCATTTTATTGATATAACTTTGAGGCACTCGCAAAGGAAATTTCTTGAGAATATCACCATCAATGGCCTCTAGGTAACCACTTAACCCTAATTGTGCCAGCAACTCTTTTGGGTCATTGACCGCATTAGTTAAAGCTTTTTGCCAGCCTTCCTTTGGTAACAATGTGGGGGATTGGGTTATCATATTACGCCTGACTAATGAAATGACGTTTTATCGTCCCCTATAAGAGGTTGCTATGGCAAATTTAAGTACAAATGAATTTAAATCCGGACTCAAATTTATGCTGGATGGCGATCCTTGTAGCATCATCGAAAACGAATTAGTTAAGCCAGGCAAAGGTCAGGCATTCAATCGAGTTAAATTTCGTAACTTGAAAACAGGGCGTGTGAACGAACGGACCTTCAAATCAGGTGATAGTGTAGAAAGCGCTGATGTAATGGAAGTTGAATTAGAATACTCCTACACCGATGGGGAGTTTTGGTACTTTATGGATCCCGTAAGCTTTGAACAACATACGGCTGATGCGAATTCAATTGAAGAATGTAAAAACTGGTTGAAAGAACAATATACTTATACGGTTACTCAGTGGAATGGAACACCCTTAGTAGTTACAGCTCCTAACTTCGTTAACTTGGTGGTTGCCGATACTGATCCTGGTTTAAAAGGTGATACGTCAGGTGGTGGTGGTAAACCTGCAACATTAGAAACTGGAGCCGTAGTGCGTGTTCCCTTATTTATTGAAATTGGTGAGTTATTACGTGTTGATACACGAAGTGGTGAATACGTAGAACGTGCTAAAACATAGAATTATGCGCTTTAATATTATTACTGCATATACTTAATTTTTTGTACTTTAATTAGTTCAAATGTCTATTAAAAATTACTATATTTTTCAGAAAAACTCATAGAGATAGATGTGGTGATTATGAAAAGTGATATGCAACCTTTATGGACATAGAGATAATAAAAAGACGAGCTCAGATAGTTTCTGATATACGTCATTTTTTCTCTCAAAGGCATGTGTTGGAAGTTGATACACCGGTATTATCTAGAGCTGCACCGACGGCTCCATATTTAGAAAGTTTTAAAACGGAATTCATACCAATTGGCTCTATTGACAAAGCCAGCTATTATTTACAAACCTCCCCTGAGTTTGCGATGAAAGTTTTGTTGGCAGCAGGGTCAGGGTCAATTTACCAAATAGCCAAAGTTTTTCGTAATGGTGAGCATGGTCGAGTACATTCCCCCGAATTCACGATGTTGGAATGGTATAGGCCCGAACTTAACCTTGAAGAGCTTATGGATGAAGTAGCTGCTTTACTTGAGACAATTACTAGCTACTCAGGATCCATTCGGTTTTCTTATCAAGAAGTTTTTTCCCAATATCTTAATATTAATGTTTTAGTATGCTCAAAAGATGAATTACAAAAGCTTGCTATCAAAAGGCTTCCAAGCTTTTCAGGCAATCCAGATCTAGATCGCGATGGCTGGTTAGAATTACTTATGAGTCAAGTGATTGAATCGGAATTAGCAAGCCTAAAAAAACCAGTCTTCATTTATAACTTTCCTTCCTCACAGGCTCAACTAGCGAAAGTGAAATTAGATAATGCAGGTGAGGAGGTGGCTGCTCGTTTTGAGCTCTTCGCAGGTGGACTTGAGTTGGCCAATGGCTATGATGAGTTGTTAGATCCTAAAGAACTTAGAAAACGATTTGAGTATGATAATCAACAACGTTTAAAACTTGGTAAAGCCGAAATGCCAATAGATGAAAAGCTACTTACTGCGATGGAGTCAGGTTTACCTCCCTGTACAGGTGTGGCATTAGGACTGGATCGTTTACTAATGCTAGCTATGAATAAAAAGTCAATTGATTGTGTACAGAACTTACCATTTTATTAAAAGACTATTAGCTATAAGTTCACTAGCTACAGAAGCTAAAAAGCCGTTTAAAAAAGAATAAGTAATTGTCCAAGGATATGGGTATTAGTGAGTTTGGTATGCAATAAATAACCCGGAAGTACCAATAGAATTATTCCATTAAATTAGGTAACCAGAGCGTAAGGCTAGGAAATATAATAACGAGTCCTAAAATCACTACTTGGATAATGATAAAAGGAAAGATGCCTTTATAAATGTCTTGTAGCTTTAAGTCGGGTGCACTAGCTTTTAGGTAAAAGAGCGAAAAGCCAAAAGGTGGAGTTAGGAAGGAAGTTTGTAAATTAAGTGCAATCAACAAAGCGAACCAAAGCGGATCAAGTCCCAAGTGAATAGCAACAGGGGCAATGATAGGTACGACAATGAAACAAATTTCAATGAAGTCTAAGAAGAAGCCAAGTAAGAAAATAAGCAGCATGCTCAGAATTAAGAACGTCCATTTTCCTCCAGGCAGATCATCAAAAATTTCAAAGATTAAGTTATCGCCACCCATGCCTACAAAGACAAGCCCAAAAGCAGTGGCGCCAATCAAAATTAAAAATACCATACTGGTTAGACGAGTGGTCTGTTGCATTGCTTCGTTAAGATTTGATAGGTTCAGCTTGTGATGCGATGTAGCCAGAAGCATGGCACCTAAGGCACCAACAGCGGCGGATTCCGTTGGGGACGCAATACCAAGAAAAATAGAGCCTAAGACAGCAAGTACTAAAAAGAGTGGAGGTATCAAGCTTTTAAGAACTTTCAAACCAAGCTCGCTATCATCATTAGGATTAATATTTATTGCAGGCGCGAGTTCTGGGTGTCGCCATGAGACAAAGGTAATGTATAGGATATAAGAGAGCACTAACATCATGCCGGGGATAGCCGCGCCCATGAAGAGTTGGCCCACGGGAACACCAATTACATCGCCTAATAATATTAAAATAATACTGGGTGGAATGATTTGGCCCAATGTGCCTGAAGCGGCAATAGTTCCACCGGCCAGTGTGGGAGCATAGCCATGCTTTAACATTACGGGTAGGGCTATGACTGCCATCGTTACAACAGAAGCACCTACAACTCCAGTAGTGGCAGCTAGAAGAGCACCGACCAACACTAC
This sequence comes from uncultured Gammaproteobacteria bacterium, assembly GCA_913042265.1. Lineage (GTDB taxonomy): Bacteria > Pseudomonadota > Gammaproteobacteria > Nitrosococcales > Methylophagaceae. The sequence goes on along the minus strand of CAJWKF010000008.1, from coordinate 9,146 downwards.
AGAAATGGCAAGACCACCGCGAACTCGACCGAATAAGCGGCCCATTGTCTCGAGTAGTTCTTCAGCGAGGCCAGATTTTTCTAGAATTACACCCATAAAAATAAATAAAGGGACTGCTAATAGTGTGAAGTTAGTCATAATGCCCCAGATCCTGAGAGGCAGTAGGTCAAAGAAACCTAATCCTAAAAATAAACTACCAAATGCGAGTGCAACAGCGCCGAGTGTGAATGCTACAGGGAAGCCTGCTAATAACAGGACAAATAATACTGCAAACATGACTAAAGCCCAGACCTCCATTAACTCATATCCTGTTTGGCCAATATGAGGTAATTTCTAAGTAGTTCAGCGAGCCCCTGTAAAATAAGCAGTGTAAAAGCAACTAAAATGCTTCCTTTGAGTAGGTAACGATAGGGCAAGCCACCAGGATCGGGAGAACCTTCTAGATAGTAATAAGCATTTTCTACAAATGGCCATGTAGTGATGAGGACTAGGACACAAAAAGGTAGTAGGAAGAAGAGAATGCCGAAAATATTGATCAAGGCACGATGTTCATTTGATAAATACTGACTTTGATAAAGTATGTCTACGCGGACATGATTATCATATTTTAGTGTGTATGCTGAGCCTAGCAAAAAAATAAGTGCAAATAGGTGCCATTCTAGTTCTTGCAGAGCGACGGAGCCCTGATGAAAGAAATAGCGCATACCAACGTCATAACAAATAAGTAAGACCATTGCGAGTACGAGCCAAGATGCTGCACGGCCGATGGCTTCATTTAAGGTGTCGATGGCGTTAATAACGTTTTTTATCATGATGTCCTTGGTTTAAGGTGTAATTTAACTTCTGATCTTCCCATAATTAGTAAGTAAGCTCTAGTGGTATTGTGATATGAATGTGGATAACTTGGTGTAGTTAAAAAAGAAATGGTAAAGTATAGATCGAGATTGCAGATCTAGGATGTTAAATTATGCTTACAATTATTTCACCTGCGAAAACATTGGACTTCGAATCAAAGCCAGGAACTGATTGCCATACTCAGCCAAAGTTTTTGGTGCAATCCCAAGCGCTGATTAATGAGTTACAACAACTATCTGTCTCTGGCATAGCCACATTAATGAAGTTGAGCGATAAATTGGCAGGTTTAAATTCAGCTCGTTTCCAAACATGGAAGCAACCATTTGATCTTGATAACTCAAAACAAGCAGTATTGGCATTTAAGGGTGATGTTTATTCTGGTCTAGATGCAGATACAATCGATCAAGAAGGCCTAGACTTTGCCCAACAACATTTAAGAATTTTATCGGGTCTTTATGGTGTATTGAAGCCCTTGGATTTGATTCAGCCTTATCGCTTAGAAATGGGTACACAACTTGCCAATTCTAAAGGTAAAAATTTATATCAGTTTTGGGGTGGTCAACTCCGTACTGAAATAGAAAGTGAAGCTTCACAGTCAGACGCTGTTGTGGTTAATTTAGCATCTAATGAATATTTTAAAGTTCTTGAAGCTAAGCAGCTCAAGACCAAGGTCATTACGCCAGTATTTAAGGACTGGAAAGGTGGCCAATATAAGATCATCAGTTTTTACGCAAAAAAAGCACGGGGTTTGATGAGTCGTTATATCATCGATCATCGTATCAATGACCCGGAACAGTTGAAGTCGTTCGATAGCGATGGTTACAGGTTTAGTGCTGAGATGTCTACTGGTGACGATTGGGTATTTATTCGCGCTGCTGAATAAGTAATTGAAAATTAGCTTTTACCTCTCCACACTTTATTCAACATTGGTAGTAATTTTAAATGTTGCAAGTAACGGTGCATGGTCAGATAACTTGTGCCATAAACCGTAGCGAGGTCTAATACAAGATTGCGGTTTAACCCCTCGATAGTAGATCCTATCCATTTTCAAAATAGGCATCCAAGCAGGCCAAGTTCGAGCATGTTTATTATGTAGTGTTTGGTGGGTTTCTTTAAGATTTAAATGTTCGGAAAGGTAGTGTTGCGCCTTCTCACTCCAATCATTAAAATCACCGGCCAGGATGAGTGGGGAGTTTTTTGGGACATGGGCTTCTATTCGTTGACAAAGAATTTGAAACTGCTTCTTTCTCTCTATGCTGATGAGTCCGAGATGGATACAAATAATATGTAGCTCTTCGTTTACATCGGGTAGTCTAATTACGCCATGTAAGAGACTACGGCTTGCCCAAGATAGTGCTGAGACATTGATGTTTTCCCAACGTATGAAAGGATATTTACTAAGGATGGCATTTCCATGGTCGCCTTTGGTATAAAGCGCATTTTTAGCGTAAACAATATGAGGCCATATACCCTCAGCAATAAACTCGGCATGAGAACACTCGGGCCAGCCATCTTGTGTTAGTTCATGTCGGCTATGTTTACCTTGCACTTCTTGTAATAAAAGGATGTCTGCATCGGTTTTAATAATTGCTTCACGGAGACGTGGAAGTACAAAGCGGCGGTTTCCAGTACTAAAACCTTTATGGATATTATAGGTTAGTACTCGTAACTCAGTTTCTTCCATAAGGCAGTGATTTCTCGAATTATTACATTTTAACTCTATCAGAGGAAGGGTAGTGAAAGTAAACATTATTCAATTAAATTATTAGAGTTATCTTGGGGAAAAAATAATGAGAAGTCATGAATATAAATATGAGAATATTTTTTTTCAAGAAAAGGTTGTAAATTTCATCTACTTTTCCCCTTGAAGTTTACAAGCTTGCCCCCATTTGATGACTTTAAGATAAAAACAAAGCCGGATGGAGGCATTATTTCAAATGACCGTTAAAGCAGACAAAAAAACCTTAGGTTTTCAAACAGAGGTAGCACAATTATTGGATTTGATGATCCACTCTCTTTACAGCAACAAAGAAATTTTTATGCGTGAGCTTATTTCTAACGCTGCAGATGCATCTGATAAATTACGTTTCGAAGCACTTGCTGATGATGGATTATATGAAGAAGATGCTGAGCTAAAAATAAAAGTCACTTTTGATAAAGATGCTAAAACGATCACAATTACCGACAATGGAATTGGAATGAGTCGTGAGGAGGTGATTGACAACATTGGTACCATCGCTAATTCAGGCACTAAAAAATTCTTCGATAATATGACTGGGGACCAAACCAAAGATTCACAGTTAATTGGTCAGTTCGGTGTTGGTTTTTATTCAGCTTTTATTGTTGCAGATAAAGTCACATTAAAAACACGTCGCGCTGGTTTGACAGCGGAACATGGAGTGGAGTGGCAGTCAAAAGGAAAAGGTGAGTTCACCATTAAAACAATTGAACAACCCTTGCGAGGAACTGAAGTCACTTTACATCTACGTAAAGACCAAGAAGAGTTTTTGAATAGTTGGCGCTTAAGAAGTTGTATTACTAAATATTCAGATCATATTGATTTACCGATCTTGATGGCAAAAGAGCCAATGCCTGATGAAGACGGTAAGATTGATGAGAATGCAGAACTTGAAAATGAAACTGTCAATAAAGCAACTGCTTTATGGACTTTATCTAAGGGTGAAATTAGTGACGAGCAGTATCAGGAGTTTTATAAACAGATCTCGCACGACTTCCAAGAGCCTTTGAGCTGGAGCCATAATAAAGTAGAAGGTAAAACAGAATACACATCTTTACTTTATATTCCCTCAAAAGCACCATTTGACCTTTGGGATCGTGAACGTACTCATGGCTTAAAACTCTATGTTAAGCGCGTATTTATAATGGAAGATGCAGAACAATTGATGCCACGATACCTTCGTTTTATCCGCGGTGTTATTGATACTAATGATTTACCGTTGAATGTGTCGCGTGAAATATTACAAGGCAGTAAAACGATCGATAGTATCCGCGCAGCATCCGTGAAGAAAATTCTCAGCGAGTTAGCCAAAATGGCCAAAAAGAATGCTGAAAAGTATGCAACTTTTTGGAAAGAATTTGGGCAGGTCATTAAAGAAGGACCAGGTGAGGACATAGCTAACAAGGAAGCTTTGTCAAAATTGATGTTGTTTTCAACTACTGAAACGGGTAGTGAGGAGCAGACAGTTTCATTAGCTGATTATGTCGGTCGGATGAAAGAAAAACAGGACAAGATTTATTACATAACGGCAGAAAGTTTTGCTGCAGCCAAAAACAGCCCTCACTTAGAAGTATTTCGTAAGAAAGGAATTGAAGTTTTATTAATGGCTGAGCGTGTAGATGAATGGTTAACTAACTCATTAACTGAGTTCGATGGTAAGCCACTTCAATCAGTTGCCAAAGGTGATCTTGATTTAGGAGAGTTGGCTGATGAAGAAGAGAAAAAAGCTCAGGAAGAAACTGATAAAAACTTTGCTGATTTAGTAGCCCGAGTAAAAACTGCATTAGGTGACAATGTTAAAGATGTGCGTATTACACATCGCTTGACTGACTCTCCTGCTTGTTTGGTAGTGGATGATATGGATATGAGTGCTAACCTTGAGCGGATGCTGAAAGCAGCTGGTCAGGAAGTCGGTGGTACTAAGCCTATTTTTGAAATCAACCCCGAGCATCCTATGGTTATGCGTTTAAAAGGTGAATTAGACGAAGACCGCTTTAGTGATTGGTCATCAATTTTATTCGATCAAGCATTATTGGCTGAAGGTGGCCAGCTAGAGGATCCTGCAAGTTATGTAAAACGTTTAAATATATTGTTACTCCAAGTTGCATAACCTGTTCGTATTTTTATTTAACGATGGCAGAATGTAACAAGAACAATATGTTATTTAGTTTTAACCGGTTAGGTAAAATGCTGGACGTAGTTTATGTCCAGCATTTTTTTTTGGAAAAAAATTATGAATGAAACCAATGATGCATTGTCATTTCAGTCTGATAACTTACAACGATTTATTTTTGATAATGCCGCGATCCGTGGCGAATGGGTTCATTTGCATGAGACATGGCAAAATGTAATATCCCGTCGTGAGTACCCATCTGCAATTCAAAATCACTTAGGCCAGATGATGGCAGCAGCTGCTCTGTTAGCAGCAACAGTGAAAATAGAAGGTCGATTAGTACTGCAAATAAAGTCATCAGGACCGGTAACTCTCATGATGGTTGAATGTACGAGTCAAAATACATTGCGGGCCTTTGCCCAGTGGGATGAAGGCGAGGAAATTATAGATAATGCATCTTTAGCTGAAATTACTGGTGAGGGTAATTTAGCAATTACGATTGAAGTGGATGGTGCAAATACGCCTTATCAGGGTATTGTTAGCCTAGATGGGGCTTCAATTGCAGATTTATTGGAAAATTATTTCAGACAGTCCGAACAATTAGAAACTCAAGTTTGGTTAGCAGCTAGTGCAGATTCAGTTGCTGGGCTATTACTACAACAATTGCCATCAGCAGATAAGCATAATGCTCAAGAAGCGGAGTCATGGAATCGGATCAGTCAGCTTTCTGCAACGGTCGAAAATTCTGAACTATTAGAGCTTGGTGCGGGGACATTGTTACATCGCTTATTTCATGAGGAGGAATGTCGCCTTCTTTCATTAAATACACTAGAATTTTCTTGTAACTGCTCACGACAAAGAGTTGCTAATACGATTGGTTTATTGGGACAGCAGGATGCGATGGACTTAGTTGAAGAAGAAGGTAATATTGAAGTGTCCTGTGAATTTTGCAATGAACATTACTATTTCGATAAGAATGAGGTTTTTTTTATTTTTAGTGAAAATAGTGACAGCTCAGTTTTTAATTCCGATACTGTTCATTAGAAGATTACTTGGGTTGAAAAGTAACAGTAGAAAAGACAGGCGTAGCGCCAACAATTATTGATGCATTTATATTTAAGTTCGGTATAGTTTAAAGTGAAATATATTTTATGAGAACTTTAAAAAAAGGGACAAGGAAATAGATGCTTAAAGTGGTCTACAGTAATGATATGTTGCAGCTGGCGGCTAGACTAGCTGAGCAGCAAAAATCGGCGCCATTACCACCACTGGAACCAGAAACCATTATTGTTCAGAGTAATGAGTTATCACGATGGCTATCACTCTATATAGCCCAACATCATGGTATTGCTAGTCATATTGACTTTCCTTATCCCTCTGCCTACATATGGGCATTATTTCGGCGAGTCTTGCCTGAAATTCCACATGAATCAGCCTTTAGTAAAGACGCGATGACATGGCGGATCTTTGATTTGTTACCTGAATGTTCTCAGCAGCCTGGCTTTGAAGTAGTGGCAGGCTATTTAGGTGAGGAAGATGATGTGGTGAAGCGTTATGGTTTAGCTCACCGAATTGCTGATAGTTTTGATCAGTATTTGATGTATCGTCCTGATTGGATAAAAGATTGGGAAAAAGCAGATGCTTCTTTGCCTCATTGGCAAGCGAAACTTTGGAAGCACTTAACAAAGAATGAGCCAAAACCTGCCTTGCACCGCGCCAATCTATTAGATCAATTAACTCACTATTTATGGCAAAGTGAAAAACGTCCTGAGGGTTTGCCACGACGCTTAGCTATTTTTGGTATTTCTGCACTTCCTCCAGTATATCTAGATCTTTATGTCTTGATGGCTAAGTTTTGCGACATTACCTTGTATTTTTTATCGCCAAGTGAAGGTTATTGGGGCGACTTGCAGGACTCTAAACGTAAGAGTCAGCAAGTGCTTAAGACGGGTGAAGAAGCTTATTTTTTAGATACTGGTCACCCCTTGTTAGCAAGCTTAGGTAAGCAAGGCCAGGAGTTCTTTGAACAGATACAGGGCTGTGAACATGAGTCTGAATCTATATTTTCATCGCCAGAAAAAAAACATCTATTAGGTTACATACAGCGTGACATTTACGATTTGTATGATCCAAGCTTATCAGCCCAAAAACGACTAATTCATGAGGCCGATAATTCTATTCAGATTCATGATTGCCATAGTGCATTACGCGAGGTTGAGATATTACATGATCAATTACTAGCGTTATTTGATAGACATTCAGGTTTAGCTCCAGCTGATGTGGTGGTGATGACCCCTGACATTGATGTCTATGCTGGCTCTATTGATGCTGTTTTTGGCTGCGCAAGCCAAGGTCAATATATTCCTTATGGTATTTCAGGAGCTAGTGGCCAGCAACAAAGTCCATTATTATCTGCCTTTAACCAATTGCTAGACTTACCGGCTTCACGTTTTGAAGTTGATAGTATTATCAGTTTATTGGAATGTGAGGCAATTCAAAATCGATTTTCTTTTGATCAAACAGCTTTAGACTTAGTGCGTAAGTGGTGCCGTGAGACTAAGATACATTGGGCTCATTCATCTGAAGATAAGCTTGCTATGGGGTTACCTGCTTCAGAGGTAAATACCTGGAGAGCAGGGCTTGACCGTTTGTTATTGGGTTATGCGATGCCATTATCAAATGATAAAGGTCAATGGACTTTGTTTGATGACAAGCTTGCTTTTGATGGAATAAGTAGCGAACGAGCATACACTATGGCGCAGCTATGTGCTTTTGTGGATTGTTTGGATCGTTTTAGGAAAAGTTTAAAAAAACCTAGAACGGCAAGTCAATGGCAGCAGCACTTGTTGTTATTAGTTGAAGCTTTTTTCTTAGAAGATCATGACCAAGCTGAAATACTTAATATAAGCAGGACTTTAGATAGTTTTGTCGAGTCGATAGAGCTAGCAAATTTTGCAAAAACAATGTCAATTGACTTAGTATGCGAATGGTTGAACGGGCACTTGAATAAGAATGAAAATGAGCCAAGGTTTATGGGCCAAGGCGTGACGTTTTGTGGCATGGTTCCGATGCGAAGTATTCCTTTTTCTGTAGTGTGCTTGATTGGGATGAATGGGGATAGTTATCCACGCAGGCAGCCAAAACAAGGTTTTGATTTACTATCTGCAGATTTTAGAAGAGGCGACCGCTCTAGGCGTGATGATGACCGCTATCTTTTTTTAGAAGCTGTATTGTCGGCAGGTGAGCACTTATATATTAGCTACGTTGGTCGAAGTATCGTCGACAACAGTGAGATCCCGCCTTCAGTATTAGTTAACGATATGCATGATATTTTGTTGCAGGGGTTTTCGACTAATAGTGAAAATGATATCTGGCAACAAATTTTAACCGAGCATCCTTTACAGGCTTTTAGTCAACGCTATTTTGAGCAGACGTCTGAGTCACTAATTAAGTTATTCAGTTATCAGGTCGCTTATTGTCCGCCTGATAAAAGTGAAGACACTAATGCTATGGCTTGGTTTGAGCAATCCTTGCAAGCGCCCGATATATCCTGGCGTCAGTTAAGCTTAAACCAGCTAAATCAATTTTATCGCCATCCAGGTCGTTATTTATTGCAACAGCGTTTGAGACTGAGATTAGAATCGGACGATGAACTTTTAGACCCCCGGGAACCCTTTTCACTAGGTGGTTTGGAAGCATGGCAACTAAGACAGCAGTTATTATCACAACGTTTGAAAGGCGAGTCACTGGAGGATGCCTTACCGTTGATTAAAGCCACAGGTAGCTTACCCCAAGGTGAGATTGGTCAGCAGTTATTTTACGATGAGGCCGATAAAGTAAATATATTTGCTGACATGCTGTTGGCAGATTATCCTGAAAAGCTTATAGATCCGATTTCATTTGAGCTATCACTATCAGAGTTCACCCTCATGGGCGAATTAGATGGCTGCAGTGCCAATGGTTTGTTCAATTATCGTTTTGGAAAAGCAAAAGGTGGAGACTTACTGACTATTTGGTGTCGTCATTTAGTATTAAATTGTTTGAAGCCAGAAGGTGTATTGTGTGAAAGTCGATGGGTCACTGAAGACATAGATATCAAGTTGAAGCCTGTTAATGACTCTAAGTCGGTGTTGATAGAGCTGCTAGATTATTACTGGCAAGGCTGTCAAAAAGCCATACCATTATTTGCCAATACCAGTTTTGCTTATGCTAAAACCTATTTAAAAGGGAAAGGTGATCCTGATAAAGCAATGTTGGCTGCATGGAAGGGAAGCGAAGGTCATACTATGGGGGAAATGGATGACAATTACTATCAGCAGCTTTACAAGAGTACACCACTAAATGATGAGTTTAAAAAATTAGCCATTGCAATTTACAAACCTATTTATGACCATTTAGAAGACCCCGGTAAATGGTAAATTCTTTCAATGCCAGCACAGT
>CAJWKF010000007.1 GCA_913042265.1 uncultured Gammaproteobacteria bacterium | reverse complement strand
CCGCTAATGTTTTTAATTGCTCAATTGCTGCCGGTCGATATACATCTGCGCTGGCAACCATGACAGATTTCTTTTCACTTTCTTTCAGCCATCTTGCTAGTTTTGCAACACTGGTAGTTTTACCTGCGCCTTGTAAACCCGCCATCATTATTACTGCAGGCGGTTGCATATTAAGGTTAAGCGATTCATTCGCTTCACCCATAACTGCCACTAGCTCATCATTGACAATCTTTATCAATGCTTGACCTGGAGTCAAGCTTCGAATGACATCCTGGCCCATCGCTCGTTCTTTCACACGGTCAATAAAAGTCTTAACTACCGGTAAAGCAACATCAGCCTCAAGAAGGGCCATGCGAACTTCACGCAGGCTATCTTTAATATTATTTTCAGTCAGTCGTCCCTGACCACGGAGTTTTTGTAATGTACCGCTGAGACGATCAGTTAAATTATCAAACATGGTTTGCTCATTTCATCCACTAAACACAATTAAATTCAATTATAACTGAAATATTAGTACGAATTGGATTACATCGTTTATGATTCATCAATGACTAATACTTTAATGCTTGATATGGAAATTACTAATGGCCCTAGCTAATGCTCTAGCCCTATTGTTATACTTGGCCTGCAGTGCCATCCTAATTCGCCATTTTTTCCAGCGCGAGTTAAGTGATGTTATCGTACTCCCTGTCAGTCTTATGGCAGTTTTAGCACTTATCTTTCATGCTGCTGACATTTTTTTTACTATGAAGTCTGCAGGTGGTTGGGATTTGAGCCTCCTTAGTCTAATGACTTTGATAGCTTGGATCATGGCTTTTTTTGCGTATGCCATAGGTCTTAGATCCAAGCATGCTCATCCTGGCATGCTCATATACCCTCTCGTAGCTTTGATATTAATATTAAAGGCCAGTTTGCCTGCCAATCAAGTTGAGGGACTATCTAACCCAGCACTAGAATGGCACGTTTTATTATCCCTTTCAGCATATAGCTTATTTACACTTGCAGCTCTGCAAGCTGGGGTTTTAGCTATTCAAGAGCAGCAGTTACACCAACGGCATGTTGCAGGGATAATTAGGAAGCTACCACCGTTACTCTCTATGGAGATCAGTTTATTTCATCTCATCATTGGTGGCTTTGTTCTACTAACTGGGGGGTTGATAACTGGTTTTGTATTTCTTGATGATATTTTCATCCAGCAATTGGCTCATAAAACAATACTTTCACTCATAGCTTGGTGTGTCTTTGCGATCTTACTCTGGGGCCGCTGGCGTCATGGATGGCGAGGAAAAACCGCCATAAAATGGACATTGGTTGGCTTCTTATTCCTCGTTCTAGCCTACTTTGGTACCAAACTCATTTTAGAATATATTTTGGTTCGCTAAGTAGGGCTCTTAAGAAATATAACTATGCTAGAAACCACATCGCTCACACTTTTATTTTTTATCCTATTCATTTTATTGCTCTTTTCTGCTTTTTTCTCTAGCTCTGAAACAGCCTTGATGTCCTTAAATCGTTATCGTCTTCGCCATTTAGTTCAAGAAGGCCACCCGGGTGCTATTCGTGCTAGCGAACTCTTGAAACGTCCTGACCGCCTTATCGGACTTATTCTACTTGGTAATAACTTTGTTAATATTTTGGCTTCTGCTATTGCCACTATTATTGGAGTTAAACTCCTAGGAGAAAATGGTATTGCCGTCGCAACTCTTACTCTCACTCTCATCATTCTTCTTTTTGCAGAGGTCACACCAAAAACATTAGCAGCCCTTCATCCTGAGCGGATTGCTTTCCCAGCTAGTTTTCTTCTAAAACCCTTGCTAATAATTCTTTACCCTTTAGTTTGGTTTACTAATAGCATCACTAATAGAATGCTTGGGTTTTTTGGGGTCACACCAGAAGCGGCCATGTCAGATGCTATTAATTCTGAAGAATTAAGAATGGCTTTAAAAGAGGCAGGTAGTCTGATCCCTAAACGCCATAAAAAAATGCTTGTCAGTATTCTCGATTTAGAAAAAGTAACTGTTAATGATGTGATGTTGCCACGTAGTGAAATTGATGGCTTAAATCTCAATGCCTCGCTAGCTGAAATTATTAAACAACTATCTTATTGTGCTAACACCAGATTACCGGTTTATAAGACAAGTTTGGACAATCTTATTGGTATCTTGCATGTTCGCAAAGCACTTCATCTGTTAGCTCAAGACAACCTAACATTAGAAACCCTCACAAGTATTATTAAGCCTAGTTATTTTGTACCTGAAAATACACCTTTAAATACTCAGTTAATCCAATTTCAACGACACAAACGACGAACGGGTTTAGTCGTTGATGAATATGGTGACATTATTGGACTTATTACCCTAGAAGACATATTTCGTGAAATTGTGGGTGAATTTACTGCCGATTTTATTGATGAAGATAAAGATATTCACCCACAAGCTGATGGCAGCTATTTTATCAACGGTTCAGCTAATATTCGCGAGATAAACAGACAGAATAACTGGCAGCTGCCGACCGACGGTCCAAAAACTATCAATGGGTTGATCCTGGAATATTTAGAAAGCATTCCCGAACCTAACGTAAGCTTACGAATTGAAGACTATGTTATTGAGGTTGTACAAACTTCTGATAACACTATACGTACTGTTCGTATTCGCAAAAAACACGAAGACCTGCAGAGATAGTGGTTCCTCCTTTTCACGAGCAATTGATAAACTGGTATGACACGCATGGTCGAAAAGACTTGCCATGGCAACATGACATTACCCCATACCATGTATGGTTGTCCGAAATTATGCTTCAGCAAACACAAGTATCAACTGTTATCCCCTATTATTTACGTTTCATTACACAATACGGTGATATTACCGCCCTTGCCAGCGCCAAACTAGACGATATATTATCATTATGGACAGGCTTAGGTTATTACGCGAGGGCTAGAAACCTACACAAAACTGCTAATATTCTTGTCAAACAACACCATGCAGAAATGCCATTCTCAATTGATGAATTAGTAGCATTACCCGGTATTGGTCGCTCCACTGCAGGCGCCATAATGGCTCTAGCCCACCATCAAAACCACCCGATATTAGATGGCAATGTAAAACGTGTCTTGGCTCGGTATGCTGGTATTTCAGGCTGGCCGGGCAAAAAGCCTGTAGAACAGAAGCTTTGGAAAATAGCTGAAAGCTTGCTACCAGATGAACGAATCGCAAATTACACTCAAGCGCAAATGGATCTTGGTGCAACCATTTGCAAGCGCAATAAACCACTTTGCTTACAATGTCCTCTAAATGAAGATTGCAAAGCTTTTCTATTAGGAAAAACTGAGCTCTTTCCGACATCTAAGCCTAAAAAAGAAATTTCTATACGCCAAACTCACTGGTTAATAGCCCAATCCATTAATGGTGAAATCCTGCTTGAACAAAGACCTGCCAGCGGAATATGGGGCGGCCTTTGGAGTTTCCCAGAGTTCGATAACTCCACCGAACTAACCTTCTTTAGCCAAGAAAAACTTGAGGTTAATCCGCAAGAAATCCAGCAACAAAAACAAATCCGCCATGCTTTTACACACTTCAAACTGGACATTACACCTTATCTCGTCCACTCTTCAGATATCTACCAGAAGATAGATCACAATAAAATTTTCGACTGGTATACAATAAGAGATGCATTACAGCTCGGCTTACCCGCGCCTGTTAAAGCATTTTTAACGTTATTAGAGTAAGGGCACAAAGTGGTACATCTTGTCCATTGCATAAAACTAGGCAAAGAATCTGAAGGTATGGACTTTTCTCCCTACCCCGGTGACTTGGGCAAGAGAATCTATGAGTCAGTCTCTAAGGAAGCTTGGCAAATGTGGTTAAGCCAGCAAACCATGTTAATCAATGAAAATCGATTATCATTAGCAGATTCAAAATCACAACAATTTCTCAAAGAAGAATTAGAAAAGTTTTTCTTTGGTGAAGGTTCAGCGCCACCAGCAGAATTTGTCGCTGAATAAATTTTAAATTACTACATACTAATTAAGTACAGAGGTTAACATGGCAGAACAAGTAACAGGTACCGTTAAATGGTTTAACGACGAAAAAGGTTTTGGTTTTATTGAGCAGGCAGATGGTCCAGATGTATTTGTACATCATACGGCTATCCAAGCAGACGGTTTCAAATCTTTAAAAGAAGGCCAAGCAGTAACAATGGAAGTATCGCAAGGACAGAAAGGTCCCCAAGCTGAGAACGTTGTTCCAGGCTAAATCATACTTCATAATATAAAATAAAAAAGCCAGATAACGTTTGTTACCTGGCTTTTTTATTAGCCCTGATTCCCCTTAAATTGGGCTATAAACCCACTACATTTAGTATCAAATGTTTATGTGTTGTGATTTTAACTATCTTCCTCAACTTCCAACAATTCATACTCAATAACAGATGAATGAAATAGGGTGTTCGAACCATTAAATGTTTTATTTTGCAAAATAGGTTTTTGTTAACTTAAATACCATTGGACTTAATAGTAATAATGCAATCAAATTCGGTATTGCCATCAATGCATTTAAAGTATCTGCCACTAGCCATATGAGTGATAAATTTGCTACTGCCCCTATCGGCACAGCCAAGACCCATAGAATACGAAAGGGAATGATTGCATTAACTCCAAATAAGTATTCCACACATTTCTCACTATAAATACTCCACCCCAGAATTGTAGTGAAAGCAAAAACACTCAGCCCTAATGTTACAATATAACCGCCAATACCCGGCATTGATGATTCAAAAGCTAAAGCAGATAAGCTTGCTCCTGTTTCACCACTAGTCCAAACTCCTGAGACAATAATAACCAAACCGGTCATTGAACAAACAATAATCGTATCAATAAAAGTGCCCATCATAGCTATGGTCCCTTGGCGAACAGGGTTATTAGTCATCGCCAAGGCATGTACAATTGGTGCGCTGCCTAAACCCGCTTCATTAGAAAATATCCCACGTGCCACTCCAAAACGAATTGCAGCCCAAACAGCAGCACCGGCAAAACCGCCTTTCGCAGCTACTGATGTAAAAGCATAAGTAAATATCAAATTAAAAGCATCAGGGACTTTTTCAGCATTTAGAATTAGGATGATTCCGGCTGCTATCACATAACTTAAAGCCATAAACGGTACTAATTTACCTGCCACATGAGCAATACGTTTAATGCCACCTAGAAGCACGGCTCCTACTAAAACTGCAATAATCAATCCTGTAACAGTGTGCGATATAGAAAACTTAGAATACAAAACATCGGCAACAGAATTAGCTTGAATAGTATTACCAATTCCAAAACCAGCTAAAGCACCAAAGATTGCAAAAATTGTTCCTAGCCATGCAAATCTTTCACCCAGCCCATTTTTTATATAATACATTGGACCGCCAATTTTATTGCCATTAGCATCTGTTTCCCTATAATGAACGGCTAATACTGCCTCTGCATATTTAGTCGCCATACCCACCAGAGCAGTCATCCACATCCAAAACAAAGCTCCAGGACCACCTAAAAAAATTGCAGTTGCTACGCCAGCAATATTGCCTGTCCCAATCGTTGCAGAAAGTGATGTCATTAAAGCGTTAAAGGATGAAATATCACCCTCACTAGGCCTTGGATCACGTCCTTGCCATAGCATTCTTGAGCCATAAGCCAACTTCAGTATAGGCATAAATTTGAGGCCTATCATTAAGAAAAATCCTGTGCCCAAAATGAGTATTAACATAATTGGACCCCAGACGATATCATTCACGACTATGACCCACTTAGACATTAATCCGAATATTTCCATCAAGTCTTTCCCCTATCGCATAGAATCAAAAACATGAGCACTACTCTTAATTATTTTCCTGCTTAGCTTCAAGTTGCTGCCAACGATCATAAGTATTTTCTAACTCATCAGTCAGTTTTGCCAATTGCTCCTGTATTTCAGCAGCTTTCTCTACTTCCTGCTGATAAAACTCTGGCTGACCCACACGATCTAACAGTTCTGCTTGTTTTAATTCTAACTTTTCAATTTTTTTTGGAAGTGCAGTCAGATCAAGTTGCTCTTGATAAGTTAATGCAGCTTTTTTACTTCCTACTTTAACTGGTTTCATGACTACTTTTGATTTACCAGTCTCTTCCTGTAAATCTTGTTGCCGCTGATGAACCCAATCATCATAACCACCAACATATTCCCGTACTTGACCATCATCATCAAAAACAATGGTACTTGTTGCAACATTGTTGAGAAATGCACGATCGTGACTTACTAACAATAGAGTACCGTGATAATTCATCAATAAGTCTTCTAATAAATCTAAGGTTTCAGCATCTAAGTCATTTGTTGGTTCATCCATCACCAATAAATTAGCGGGCTGAGTAAATAATTTTGCTAATAATAAACGATTCCTCTCACCTCCAGATAAAGCCTTAACAGGGGTTCTAGATCGTTCCGGAGTGAATAAAAAGTCTTGCAGGTAGCCCATAATGTGTTTACGTTCACTTCCAATTTCAACGAAATCACTTCCTTGTCCTACATTGTCAAGCACAGTAGCTTCTTCATCTAATTGGCTACGTAATTGATCAAAATAAGCTACCTCTAAATTGGTACCAAGTGTCACCTCACCAGTATCAGGCTTGTTTTTTCCTAATAAAATCGAAAGTAATGTGCTTTTTCCACAGCCATTAGGTCCAATTACACCAATACGATCCCGTCGTTGAATCAGTGTCGTAAAATCTTTAAATAAAGTTCTGCCACCATAACTTTGACTGAGATCTTCAGCTTCAATAACTAACTTTCCGCTTCGTTGTGCATCTTGTAGCTGCATTTTAACATTGCCCAACTTCTCTCGACGTTGGCTTCGCTCACGCCTTAATTTTTCCAAAGCTCTTACTCGTCCTTCATTACGGGTCCTCCGTGCTTTAATTCCTTGTCGTATCCAGACCTCTTCTTGAGCTAACTTTTTATCGAATAAAGCATTTTGCTGTTCTTGATCAGCTAATAATGCTTCTCGGCGTTCAATATAACCTCGATAATCACCAGGGAAGCTAACAAGTTGCCCACGATCTAACTGTACTATTCTAGTAGCTAATGCTTGCAAAAATGTACGATCATGAGTAATAAATAAGACTGTGCCACTATATGATTTTAAAAATTCTTCTAACCAAGTGATCGAGCTAATGTCTAGATGATTTGTTGGCTCATCAAGCAATAAAATATCAGGATCTTTAACCAAAGCTTGCGCCAATAATACTCGACGTTTCATACCACCAGATAGCTCTGAGAATTCGCTATCAGCATTCAATGATAAACGTGATATCACACTTTCAACTCGCTGCTCAACAGTCCAGCCATCTACCGCCTCTAGCTTATGTTGGGCTTTCTCAAGATCAGCTAACACTCCCTCAGAATAATCAGTTTCAAGCCTATGCAAAACATGATGATATTCAATTAGCAGTGGTGCCACCTCCCCCAATCCTTGAGCTACCACGTCAAACACCGAGCCATCAGTGCTACCAGATACTTCCTGTTCTAATCTAGCTATTTTTAGCTTTTGCCCCATAATTTCGCCAGCATCTGCTGTAATATCACCCGCAATAAGTTTCATCAAGGTAGACTTTCCTGCCCCATTACGACCAACAAGACAAACACGCTCGCCTCTATCGAGCTGAAAATCCACTTTATCTAATAGATTTGGTCCGCCAAAACTAACTACAACTTGTTTTAATGACAATAACGCCACATTCTTTCCTCAAATACCCAAGCTAAATGAATTTATTTGGCTTGTTGTTTTTTCTGCTCTAGGTTGTCCGTGGCTTCTAACCAATCTATTTCAACCTGTTCTAATTGTGATTTTGCTGTTGCTTGCTCTGTTAACATTTTTTTAAGCTTTTGCTTTGATTCTGCTTCATAAATACTAGGTTCTGATAATCTTTTATCGATATCATGGATAATTTTTTGCAGAGACGTCATTTGTTGTTCTGCTTTTTTCACCATATTTCTAAGTGGTTGTAATCGTTGCCTTGCATCAGCAGAAGCCCGCCTATCCTCTTTTTTACTATTACTTGCTACTATATCTATCTTTACTGACTTATCTTTAGCCATCAGCCACTGTTTATAGTCATCCAGATCGCCATCAAATACCTTGGCTTGACCATTTGATACTAACCATAAGTCACTAGCAACCGTACGCAATAAATGACGATCATGTGATACCACAATCAAAGCACCCTCAAAATCTTGTAATGCCATAGTTAGCGCTAGTCGCATTTCCAAATCCAAATGATTAGTTGGCTCATCTAGTAGTAGAACGGCAGGTTTTTGATAAACTAATAAAGCTAATACTAAACGGGCTTTTTCACCACCTGAAAATGGACCAACTGGTGCTAAAGCATCATCACCATGGAAACCAAAACCGCCAATAAAGTTACGTAAGTCACCCTCGGTGGCGTTAGAGTCGATGCGTTGAAGATGTTTAATCGGACTATCTTCAACATAGAGTTGCTCTAATTGATGTTGAGCAAAATAGGCAATACGAATATCCTTGCCTACTTTACGTTTACCGTTTAAGGGGGCTAGTGCACCCGCAATTAATTTAATCAAGGTAGACTTACCTGCCCCATTAGGCCCAAGCAAACCAATACGGTCGCCAGGTGCTAAAGACAGCTTTACTCCAGTTAATAGAGCTTCATCACCATATCCGACAGCAATTTTATCGAGACTCAATAATGGTGTCGTTACACGCGACGGTATTAAGAACTTAAAGTGAAATGGTGAATCAACGTGTGCTGGGGCGATTAACTCCATTCGTTCAAGAGCTTTGATGCGGCTTTGTGCTTGTTTTGCTTTCGTAGCCTGTGCTTTAAAACGTGTCACATAACTTCGAATGTGGGCAATTTCACGTTGTTGCTTTTGATGGGCTGCTTGTTGATTAGCTAGATGCTCTGCTCGTGCCAATTCAAAATCAGAGTAGTTTCCGGTATAGCTTTTAATGCCATGATGTTCAATATGGCAGATCTGTGTCACCACTCGATCCAGAAAATCTCGATCATGTGAAATTAAGAGTAAAGTGCCTTGATAATTCCCTAGCCATTCTTCTAGCCAAAAAACTGCTTCCAAATCTAAGTGATTGGTTGGTTCGTCAAGTAGTAACAAGTCTGATCGACACATTAAAGCTTGAGCTAGATTTAATCGCATTCGCCAGCCACCGGAAAAACTAGTCACTGGTGATAATTCTTGATCTGCTTTGAAACCAAGACCATAAAGTAACTTACTTGCTCGACTACGAGCACTGTATCCATCTATGACAACTAACTTCTCGTGTATTTCACTTTGCTTGTCGCCATCCTCGGTCGACTCAGCCAGCTTCAATGCAGTTTGTAATTCAATGTATTCAACATCACCTTCTAAGGCATAATCTAATGCTGATATACCCGTAGCGGGTGTTTCTTGAGCAACATGGGCTGTTACCCAATGAGGAGGAAAGGATGCAGTCCCGTGGTCAGCATCTAATTTATCTTGCAATAAGGCGAATAAACTCGATTTTCCAGTACCATTTGAGCCCGTTAACCCGACTTTCTTACCTGGGTTAATCGTCAAATTAACAGATTCAAAGAGTAATCGAATGCCACGACGGACAGAGAGATTTTGAAGCTTTATCATGGCAGGTATTGTACGCGAACAATTCACTTCTCAACTGCTCAATATCAACAAAATTAATTAGACCCACTATTGTGATGGTATATTCCAACTAATGGCAGTTTTTCCATTCTTGACTAAATTAGTGTTAGCCTGACTGAAATGCTGACAACCAAAAAAACCACGGTATGCTGATAGTGGTGATGGATGTGCCGCTTTTAAAACAAGATGTTTTTTGTCGTTAATTATTGTACCTTTTTGCGTCGCATAATTACCCCACAACATAAATACAACATTGTCACAGTGTTCATTGACTATATTAATGATTTTATCCGTGAATATTTCCCAACCTTTTCCCTGGTGAGAGTTCGCATTTGAATCTTCTACTGTTAATACAGCATTTAGTAATAGCACTCCCTGTTTTGTCCAACTTTCTAAGCAACCATGTTCTGCTACTTCTGCATTCACATCAGTTGCTAGTTCTTTATAAATATTTAACAGTGAAGGCGGTACTTTGATGCCTGGTTGCACAGAAAAGCATAAGCCATGTGCTTGGCCCGGCTGATGATAAGGATCCTGTCCTAATATAACTACTTTCACTCTCTCTAACGGAGTAGCTTCCAGAGCGTAAAACCAATTTAATTGGGGCGGATAAATATCCTTATTTTGATCTTTTTCATCAAGTAGGAAAGTCATTAAAACTTTCATATATGGCATCTCAAACTCTTGAAATAATTTTGCCTGCCAACTCGGTGCATTTTCTAAGACCATTGAATAGCTTTCCCTATACATTCCAATAACAAAGTGGCATTTGAATTAATACCTATCTTATCTCTATTTAGACGAAGAGGATAACCTACTCCTTTGCTGAAGGTATATAATTGGAGGATATTGATATTTTTGATCTTTAAATTGACACACTATGAATAACCTAAAACACACTCCCTTATCAGTATTCCTGTTTCTCTCTATATCAATAAGTCCAGCTATGGCTATCGAAGAAGCAAAGTACAACGTCATTTCAAAAGACAAAAAAATTGAAATTCGCCATTACACTCCACAAATTATTGCTGAAACAATTGTTAATGGTGATATAGAAGAGGCTGGCAATATAGCTTTTAAACGATTATTTGGATATATTTCAGGTAACAATATTACACAATCTACCATCACGATGACTGCACCAGTAGGGCAACAAATTAGTAGCGAAGAGATTGCAATGACTGTCCCCGTTCGTCAGGAAAAATCAAAATCTGGCTGGGCTGTTAATTTTAAAATGCCCAACTCCTTTAGTATTGAGACCCTGCCTCGCCCTAGTGATGTTCGCGTCAAGTTACGCCAGGTTCCTAGCCAAACCATCGCAGCAATTCGTTACTCTGGATTTTGGAGTCAATCTAACTATTTAGAACATAAATCAAAACTAGAAAACTGGATCCATCGATCCAATTATCATGTGGGTGGCGATGCTATCTGGGCTCGTTATAATGCCCCATTTACTCTGTGGTTTCTGAGGCGTAATGAAGTACTAATTCCTGTTGTTAAAAACAACTAGATACAATAGACAAGCTCATTATTCCTGATTTTAGAGTAAGATAATCCCTCTTATAAGTCAGTAAATGAACGGTTTTTTTATTACAAACTAAAAATTTCATAAGCTAATTTTCAGCCAAACCATACCAATCAAACACTCCTCAACTAAACTATTAATATGCCATTGTTTATCACAATTACAATTTTCACTTAACACCTCGCTAGGAAAACACTTGAACCTCATTACAGATCCAATACCACACTTACTTAAAAAAATTGCGGTCCCTGCCAGTGTTGGTATGTTCTTCAGCACAATGTATTATATTGTCGATAATTTTTATGCCGGTATGCTGTCATCAACTGCTTTGGCAGGAATTTCACTTGCTGCCCCCATCTATTTTATGGGTATAGCTGTATCTATCGGTGTAGGACAGGGTACCAATGCACTAGTGGGTAATGCTATTGGTCAGGGCCGTCAGGATTTAGCGGAAAAAATTGCTGGCAAAGCAATTTCTTTCGCCTGGTTATCTGCCGTTTTAATTGGTCTTGCTGTACTCTTTTTCGCGGCTGATTTGTTCAGCTTAATGGGAGCTGAGGGTGATTATACTCAAGACTCTATAAAATACCTTTCTATTATTCTACCAACATTAGCTTTTTCAGCTCATTCAATGACAGCTAATGGGATACTCAATTCATTAGGTGACACAACTAGCTTTCGGAATAGTTTGATCGTAGCTTTTTTCGCTAATATAGCTCTAGATCCATTGTTGATGTTCACTTTTGGATGGGGCGTCTACGGTCTAGCTGCTGCCACCGCATTAACACAATTAGGTAGTGGGATTTATTTAACCATTAAGGTTCGCCAAAGCAGGCTCGGGAACAGTTTGACCCTAACAAATTTATTACCAGGCTGGTCGCAATACAAGGCCCTTTTTAATCAGTCTTTACCTGCTAGTACTAATATGTTTTTTATTGCATTAGGTTCTATTATCATCACATCAGCTGTTGCTCATTTTGGTGAAAATGCAGTGGCTGGACTAGGGATAGCTTTAAGAATAGAACAACTAGTCTTGTTGCCAACGGTGGGGATTAATATCGCCGTACTCTCACTAATTAGTGTCAATTTTGGTGCAAAACAATTTGAGAGAATGGACAAAATAGCTAGAGACTCTATCCGTATTGGAACTATTTTCATGATATTGGGTGGTGTCTTAATCTTTACATTTGCTAGGCCTCTAATATCTATATTTACAGACAATAACCGCATAATTGATATTGGCGTCGGCTATTTACGTGTTGAAGCATTAATCTTACCTGCATATGTTTTATCTTTTGTTTCTGGTGCCGTATTACAAGGGATGAAACGTGCGGCTATCCCAATGTACTTTAACCTTATTCGTCAGCTCTTGCTGCCATCCATATTCATTCTGATCTCTCTAGTCGTCTTCGAGACAAGCATTTTTGGTATTTGGTGGTCGATAGCTATCGCAAGCTGGTTAACCGTGAGTTTACAGTTTGTACATATGCGTAGGTTAATAAAACAAAAAATAAGTTAATATACTTTTTTATTTCTAATTTTATCTAGGCTTAACATGGCTAACATTAAAAAAACTGAAAAAGAGTGGCGTTTGCAGCTCAATGAAGAACAGTATCGCATTACACGCCAAGCAGGGACCGAACCCCCATTCTCGGGTATTTATGTTGATCATCATGACAAAGGAACTTACCGTTGCATATGTTGTGAACACCCATTATTTTCATCGGAAGCTAAATTTGATTCTAGTTGTGGTTGGCCTAGTTTCTCATCAGAACTCGTTGCCAACGACATAATAGAAGAAGTTGATTTAGCCCATGGTATGCGACGTGTTGAAGTTCGCTGTCCTGAGTGCGATGCTCATTTAGGCCACGTCTTTAATGATGGTCCAAAGCCTTCAGGCATTCGTTACTGCATCAATTCAGCATCCATTAACTTTAAATCATAAATAAAATTGAGTCTCAGTGAAAAAAAGTGGTTTGTATATATCGTAGAAGCTCAAAATGGCTATCTTTATACTGGTATTACAACTGATTTAGCGCGCCGTTTTTCGGAGCATCAAACAAAACATGTCGGAGCAAAGTTTTTTAATAGTAGTCCGCCAAAGAAAATAGTCTTCCACGAACCCCATTCCAACCGTAGTAGCGCATCTAAACGTGAGGCCTCTATTAAGAAACTCTCTCGAAAAGAAAAAATAGAGCTTATCAAACAAGAGTAAGAGCATGTATAGTGGTGGGTTTTTCTGAGCTTCAGTTAAAACAGAATTCCCAACTATCACAGGAACATTGTCTTGTTAACAACAGCAAATATCACCATGCAATTTGGTGCCAAACCTCTATTTGAAAACGTATCCGTTAAATTTGGAGGAGGTAACCGTTACGGGCTTATCGGTGCAAATGGTTGTGGTAAATCAACTTTCATGAAAATTTTGGCCGGGCAGCTAGAACCCACAGCGGGTAATGTTAGTCTCGATGTTAACGAAAGTTTTGCCGTATTGAAACAAGATCAATTTGCTTATGAAGACCAGCGAGTTATCGATGTTGTAATTATGGGTAATGCCAAATTATGGGAAGTACACAAAGAACGAGAGCGAATCTATAACTTACCAGAAATGTCTGAAGAGGATGGTTTAAAAGTCGCTCACCTTGAAGGCGAGTATGCTGAGATGGATGGTTATACAGCTGAATCTCGCGCCGGTGAATTATTGCTTGGAGTCGGTATTCCCACAGAACAACATTATGGCCCAATGAGCGAAATAGCTCCTGGTTGGAAATTGCGTATTCTATTAACTCAGGTCTTGTTTGCTGCTCCAGATATTTTCTTACTTGATGAGCCCACTAACCATTTAGATATTAATACTATTCGTTGGCTCGAGGATATGATTAATCAACGTAATGGCACCATGGTGATTATTTCTCATGATCGCCACTTTTTAAACAGTGTATGTACTCATATGGCTGATATGGATTTCGGTGAATTGCGAGTTTACCCCGGTAACTACGATGAGTACATGTTAGCTTCAACCCAGGCTCGCGCTCAGCAACTTTCTGATAATGAGAAGAAAAAGGCTCAAATAATAGAATTGCAGGACTTTGTTCGCCGCTTTTCTGCTAATGCTTCAAAAGCAAAACAAGCCACGTCACGTGCAAAACAAATTGATAAAATTCAGCTTGATGATATTAAACCGTCAAGCCGTGTTAATCCCTTTATTCGATTTGAACAAGACAAAAAATTGTTCAGAAATGCGCTTGAGGTTAATAATATTAGTCAATCCTATGATAATGAAGATACCTTATTTAATGGTATAAAGTTTATGAGTGAGGTCGGTGAGCGCATCGCTGTTATCGGTCCAAATGGTATTGGTAAATCAACACTTATAAAAACTTTAGCTACTGAAATGCAACCCAAGTCTGGACAGGTAAAGTGGTCTGAAAATGCTCATATCGGTTATTATGCTCAGGATCATGAACACTTCTTTGACAATGACTTTACCCTCTTTGAGTGGATGCAACAATGGGGCAAGCCAACAGATGATGAACAGGTAATACGTGGTACTCTTGGCCGACTTTTATTCTCAGGCACCATGATTGATAAAAAAGTAAGAGTATTATCTGGAGGTGAAAAAGGCCGAATGATGTTCGGTAAGCTCTTACTACAAAAACCTAATATTCTCATTATGGACGAGCCGACTAATCATATGGATATGGAATCTATTGAATCACTAAATATGGCTCTAGGACAATATGAGGGGACTCTCTTTTTCGTTAGTCATGATCGAGAATTTGTATCTTCTCTCGCCACTCGAATTTTTGATATGTCTGAAAATGGCATAGTTGATTTTAAAGGCAATTATGATGAGTATCTTATAAGCCAAGGTATTACATAGCTCGTTTTAGCTTCAATTAAAAATCACTATATTTCTAATTAACCATCTCACAGGCTTATGTGCTCATCAATTCTGACTTAATTCAAGCATATTAGTTATGGCAATAACTAATATTATTTTAACAGACTGATTTAACTATATTTTATAGACTTAACCACGTATAATACCTGATTAAGTTCTCCCCCCTCTATCGGTTTCTATTTAAAACTGACTTTCACAGGTTTAACCATGTCAACAGATCAATCATCATCTACGCCCTTATTTTCTGAATTAGGGCTAGCTGCTCCGATCCTTAAAGCAGTTCAGGAAGCGGGGTATGAAACCCCTTCTCCGATCCAAGCAAAAAGCATAGCCCCATTGTTGGAAGGCCGTGATTTATTAGGCCAAGCACAAACAGGGACCGGTAAGACGGCCGCCTTTGCTTTACCCTTATTAAGTCGTATTAACCCTAAAGCTAAATCACCACAAATGTTAGTGCTTGCTCCTACTCGTGAACTCGCAATTCAAGTCGCAGAAGCCATCCAAAGCTACGCTAGACATTTAAAAGGCCTTCACGTACTGCCTATCTACGGTGGCCAAAGCATGGGTATTCAACTACGTCAATTACAGCGCCACCCCCAAGTTATTGTAGGAACACCTGGCCGTGTATTAGACCATATCCGTCGAGGTACATTGAAATTAGGTGAGCTTCAATCACTTGTCCTTGATGAGGCAGATGAAATGTTGCGTATGGGCTTTATTGATGATGTAGAGACCATACTAAAAGAAACACCAGCTGAACGTCAGGTCGCACTATTTTCTGCCACTATGCCCGCTCCTATTCATCGTGTTTCTAAGCGCTACTTGAAAAACCCCGTTGAAATCCGTATCGAAACAAAGACGTCGACTGTTGATACTATTAACCAGCGATACTGGCAGGTTACTGGCACACATAAACTAGATGCATTAACACGCATACTTGAAGTCGAAAACTTCGATGCTATGATCATATTTGTTCGTACAAAAAATGCCACTGCTGAACTAGCAGAGAAACTAGAAGCCCGTGGCTACTCTAGTTCACCACTTAATGGAGATATGAACCAAGCTGCACGTGAAAAAGCTGTTGATCGTATGAAAAAAGGAAAGCTTGATATTTTAGTCGCCACCGATGTCGCTGCTCGTGGTTTAGATATTGAGCGAATAAGTCATGTTGTTAACTATGACGTGCCATACGATACTGAGTCATATGTTCACCGTATTGGCCGTACTGGACGTGCTGGTCGTAAAGGTGAAGCTATTTTGTTTATTTCACCACGTGAAAAACGGATGTTATTTGCGATTGAAAAAGCGACCCGCCAAACAATTACTAAAATGCAGTTACCTAGTTCGGAAGATATTGCTGATCGCCGTGTCATGCAATTTAATCAACAACTCAGTGAAACTATAGAATCGCAAGATTTAGCATTCTTCCAGACAGTTATTAATAACTATCAACAGGAGCACGAAGCCGATCCATTAGAGGTTGCAGCTGCTTTAGTTTACTTAGTACAAAAAAGCCGACCACTTAAACCTGTCAAGCATGTTGAATCGCGCCCTGCACGAGCTGATCGAGAAGTTCGTAGCCGTGATCGTAATAATAAAAATGAACGCTCATCACCCCGCCGTTCTATCGGTTCTGCTATAAGAGAATCTGAAGCGGGTATGCAAACCTACAGGGTTGAAGTGGGCAAAGATCACGGTGCCGAGGTAAAAAACCTTGTGGGTGCTATTGCAAATGAAGCAGGAATTGACAGTAAAGACATTGGTCGCATTAGTCTGCAAGATGCATACAGCACAATTGATTTACCTGAAGGGATGCCTAAAGATTTATTTCAGCAACTTCGTAAAGTTTGGGTCTGCAATAAACAATTACAAATCAGCCTCATGAATTCTAATTCAGCCGGATCATTTGAAAAAAATGATAGTAATGATAGTAATGATAGTCCACGTAAATCGAGGCGCTCTGGTAAACCTCGCACTCGTGCTCGTGATAAGGCAAGACGACCAAGTCAACGTCGCCAAGCTCAAAAAGAAGACTAAGTCAGCCCCCCATAATACGGGGGCCTTTGTCAGTATGACGCAATAAGCTCAAACACCCGCACTCTTTAATACTATTGTGACCACACCATAAATAGACGATACAAATAAAAAAGTCAAAATAAGGGCTGCAATAATATAGGGTTTCAACCCTACTTTTTCGACATAAGCCCGGTCACGATCGTAGTTCTCTTTATTCGATACACCAAAAAAAGCGGATAGTACGCTCAATACGATATATAAAATGCCAGGATCTTTCTGTTCAGTCATACTTGTTTTTAACTCATTTAAAGGGAAGCAACTCAGCATACAGGAAAACTAATTACTTTAAATATACCCTAAAAACCACATTAAAAACTCCGGTAAATAGGTATAACAATCCTCCTTAAAAAAATATAATAACTAATTTCTGTAATTAACTTCTAGAACCTTTATTATAATTACTTAATCACGTCAAGCTAACGGCCAAATTTAGGACTAAAATGAAAAAAGGTTTTATACTTATCATTCTCGCCATGATTCTTTTCCCTGCATCATTATGGGGGCTTGCTTGGTTTTTCTCAGCAACAAATTTAGCAAATGAATTCTGCCAAGGCCAGTTTTCACTTTTTCATGAATATAACCGCTGTCGGCAACCACACCTCGGCTTGCTTGTCTCAGCAGTGGCTGGTTTAATAAGCTTTGTTCTATTGGGTTGGGGTGCTAAAAGTATTCGAAAATCCAATCAAAGCTAACTAAACCTCATACAATCAGTCTGCAATATTATGAAAGATTATCGTTTCAAGGGGTCCAATAAAAATTCCTTATTAATTGGAAAATATTTTGATGCTGAGCTAATTAGTGAAGTTGATGTGAATTTAGGCACACCATATACCTCTACTCTAACTTGATAGTCTTTGCAGATCTTATCAACCAATAAATCAAAGTCGCCGTCACCCGAGGCTAGCACCACCACATCAGCATCTTTAGCGTACTCCATAGCATCAAGAGCAATCCCCACATCCCAATCACCTTTTGCTGAGCCATCGATCCTTTGAATAAATGGCTTAAGTTTTACTTCAAAACCAATTCCTCTAAGAATGTTTTGAAACTGTCTTTGTTTTTCATCATCTCTATCTATTGCATAAGCAACTGCTTTTATCACCTTCCTCTCTGAGGTGATTTTCGCCCAAAACTTATTGTAATCAAAATTGCAAGCATAAGATTGCTTCGTCGTGTAGTAGATATTCTGTACATCTACAAGTACAACTAGTTTTTCCATATTTAGTAATCTCATTTTCCAACACAAACGACATTTTACGCATAATAAATAGTAAATTTATTTTTTTCAGGTTTATTTCATATCCATATATTCAAAATATATTACTTTATCTTAGGATTTGAGCATGTAAAATGACACCATGCTAAATTTTATCTGGATTTTCTTTTTTGCCACTGCCTTTATCGTTGCACTAATTAAGTTATTAGCCTTTGGTGACACGCAAATA
The DNA here is from genome assembly GCA_913042265.1 of uncultured Gammaproteobacteria bacterium. Lineage (GTDB taxonomy): Bacteria > Pseudomonadota > Gammaproteobacteria > Nitrosococcales > Methylophagaceae. Next base: position 15,628 of record CAJWKF010000007.1, on the reverse strand, counting down.
TTTAGTCAGATGATGCAAGCAATGTTTAGTCTATCAAAGACTGCATTTGAAATCGCACTGGGCCTCACTGGTGTCTTGGCTTTATGGCTGGGCATTATGAAAATTGGTGAGCGTAGTGGTTTTATTCAAGTGATCACAAGGTGGTTAAGCCCATTATTTATTCGTCTGATGCCAGAAGTGCCTAAAAATCATCCAGCGATAGGTGCAATAGTAATGAATATGTCAGCCAATGCATTAGGGCTTGATAACGCAGCCACACCCCTTGGTATCAAGGCCATGCAAGAGTTACAAAAACTAAATCCGCTTAAAGACACGGCAAGCAACGCACAAATTCTCTTCTTAGTATTAAACACTTCTGCCGTGACTTTATTTCCAGTCACCATATTCACATATCGGGCACAAATGGGAGCAGCAAACCCTACTGATGTATTTATTCCTATCTTAATTGCTACCTATGCTTCTACGCTAATTGGATTAATGACAGTCGCAGCAGTACAAAAAATAAACTTGTTGGATAGAGTGATCCTAGCTTATTTGGGTAGTTTCTCGGCTTTTGTCTTTGGATTATTAGCATATTTTTCTAGCTTGCCACAGGCACAAATGCTTGTGCAATCAGCCTTGATCAGTAATGTCGTTTTATTTTCATTAGTCATGTTATTTATTACTGGCGCAGTATTTAAAAAAGTTAATGCTTACGATGCATTTATTGATGGGGCTAAAGAAGGCTTTGACACCGCAATAACAATCATTCCTTACTTGGTCGCAATGTTAGTAGCAATTGGTGTGTTTCGCGCTAGCGGCGCTTTGGATATACTCTCAGATGGACTACGAAATATAATTCTGTCATTTAATATGGATGATCGTTTTATTGATGCCTTACCAACAGCACTAATGAAACCTTTCAGTGGCAGCGGTGCCCGCGCTATGATGATTGATACAATGCAAGTACATGGTGCAGATTCTTTTGCCGGCCGATTATCATCAATAGTGCAAGGAAGTACCGAGACGACATTTTATGTATTGGCCGTTTACTTTGGCTCCGTCGGCATTAAGAGAATACGCCATGCTGCAGCTTGTGGTTTAGCTGCCGATTTTGCTGGCATATTAACTGCAATTGCTGTTGCCTATTTGTTCTTTGGTTAAGCGACGTGACTTGCAATCATGACAATTAAAGGTTCTCTTTACCCATCTATTGCATCATCTTTAACTAAAGATGGCTACATTGTCCTGACAAACTTTTTACCAAGTCAGATTATTCAACAACTATATGACCATGTTATTGCTCTACCTAACGAGAGTTTCCAACAAGCTCGTGTAGGTTCGAAGAACAACCTGCAGTTAAATAAGAAGGTTCGCAATGATAAAAGCCTCTGGCTTTGTGAACAGCATCCTATAGAGAAGAACTACCTTGCTATTATGGAAGAGTGCCGTATTCAACTCAATAAACGATTGTTTCTAGGCTTACAACGTTTCGAAGCTCACTTTTCTTACTATAAAACAGGAGCTTTTTATCAACGCCATATTGATTCCTTTCAAGACCAATCACATCGCATTATTTCTAGTGTGTTTTACTTAAACCCTGACTGGTCAGATGACAACGGTGGCGAATTAATACTCTATGAACCAGATAGTGATAATGTTTTATCCATTATTAGGCCGCATTTTGGCACCATGGTCCTATTTTTAAGTGAGGAATTCCCACATGAAGTATTACCAACGAAGTATGACCGTTATAGTATTGCTGGCTGGTTTCATTCTGATAATATAACTGACTGAGTAACCTCTATGTCTGCTGAAAAGTTCACTATTTTACAATTAGGGCATCCACATTTACGTCTCACTGCACGCAATGTTGAAAATATTAAAAGTGATAACATTCAAAATTTCATAGATGACTTATTACACTATGTCAGTGAAGTTAATGGTATGGGAATATCGGCACCACAAGTTGACCATTCACTACGTTTATTTATAATGTCTTCTAAGCCGAATACTCGCTACCCTCACGCCCCATCAATGCAGCCAACTGTAATAATAAATCCTGAGATAATTTCCGTAGCTAAAAAAGTAGAAAAAGATTGGGAAGGCTGTCTTAGTGTGCCAAGTATTAGAGCTTTAGTACCACGCCATCAGTCTATTATTGCCCGTTACACTACCCGTAATGGAGAACAAGTTGAAGCAAATTACTCTGGTTTCTTAGCCCGTGTTTTTCAACACGAATTAGATCACCTCAACGGCATAGTCTTTATTGATAGAGTAGAGGATAACCATGACATGATGGCAGAACAAGAATGGTTAAAGCTAATTTCTCAACGCTAAGGTTGTGAATAAAAATTAGGTCCTGACTTGTCCAAACATTTCATCAGCTCTTTTTGATAGGTTATCACTACATTTTGGGGAGCCTAGTGCTTTCATAATATGTTTTCGTAGACCCGGCATAAACAATGCATCCGCTAACACTTGGCTAAAGCCAGAATAGCCTGCATCATTTTCTGCCAACCGCTCAACAAACAATTTACAAATCTGGCTATTTTCTAGTAGTTGCCATGATCTGCCCGAAATAATTGCCAGAATTTCTATCTTTTTACTACAATCATCTTTGAGAATTTTAATTACCATCTGTTTAAGTAAAGCACATGCTGAGCTATTTGATGCTGCTCTAAGGCAAGAACAAATCTTCTCGATATTAGGCTCTTTTTGTTGCAGTTCATACTCAATCTGTTGTGATAAAGCTTCTACAATACCAACGGTAGGTTCGACGTGTTCCATGAAGCTACATAACACCATAAAGGGTCTCTCGGGTAATTTTGGCAATGCCTCAATAAGACGTTGTGTTTCTTCACCCTCATTCAGTCTTTCTGCGACATCAGCCACACCTTGTATCGCTAATGATTGCCAATCATTCAGATCTTTATCACCAATAAAGTAATCTAAAGCATTGTGATAATAACTTGAGGGTTGTCTCCCAAGACTCTTAGTTGCTTTGGAATTAAAAGCTGCCAGCTTTTCCTCAAGTGGTGTAAATGTATAAGGGCTATCTTTTAATACATCTTCGATGGTCTCGCTACCAGTCGCCGCTAGTATACGTTTTCCAACACGCTCTAGTAACATAGCTAAAAATTCATCACGGGCGGCTTGGATCAATAGGCCCTGTTCGTCTAGAGGAAATTTGAGAAACCAAATATAATGTTTATCTGGCAGTGTTGGACTCCAAAAGATAACACCAAATAATGCTGATTTTTGCAGTGGGTATGGATAGGCTTGTTGAGCAGATTCAAAATTAAAAAACTGATCTGAACACAGTTTAGCCACGCGGCGCCCCATATCGAACACACGATATTTTGCACCGCTATGATTCAGGAATTCGCTTAGAGTAGTTATTTGATGACTAGACATGCTTATTTCGAAATCTTTCTTAACTATGTTCGGTATTCAGCATTTATTTTGACGTAATCATAGGAGAAGTCACAGGTCCAAATTGTATCGGTGGCTTTCCCACGCTTCAATGTGACTCTAATCGTTATTTCTTCTTGATTCATAACCTGCTGGCCCAATGCTTCAGTATAGTTTACCGCTGGTTCACCATTTTTTATGATGCAAACATCATCTAAGTAAATAGCCACTTTTGTCAGGTCAAAATTATTAAGACCACTACGGCCAACGGCCGCCAAGATTCTGCCCCAATTAGGATCAGATGCAAATAATGCTGTTTTAACTAAAGGTGAATGAGCAATAGTGTAAGCCACTTGCCTACACTCTTCAGCATCATTACCTTGCTCAACTTCAACTGCAATAAACTTTGTCGCCCCCTCACCGTCACGCACAACAGCATGGGCTAGCTGCTGACTGATAACAGCAATTGCTTGATATAGTGTTTGAGCATCACTCGTATCAAAGTCCGTTAATAAATTGTTATTAGCTTTACCAGTTGCCATTAATACACAAGCATCGTTAGTTGATGTATCACCATCAACAGATATCCGATTAAAGGATTGTGCCGATGCTTTTTTTAGCATGAGATCTAATATGTTTTGCGCAATGGCTGCATCCGTTGCTATATAGGACAACATTGTTGCCATATCTGGCCTTATCATACCTGAACCTTTTGCAATTCCAGTTACTGTGATCAGTTTTCCAGCTAATTTAACTTGTTTAGATACTGCTTTAGCGATCGTGTCCGTTGTCATGATACCTTGTGCGGCATCAAGCCATCGTTCAGCCTCTAATGCTGCCACTAAGCTCGGCATTGCTGCCTTAACTTTATCTAACGGAAGTTGTTCACCAATTACTCCCGTAGAGAAAGGCAAAACCACCTCAGTAATTTCATTCACTTGCCTCGCCATAGCTTCACAGCAAGCTGTAGCTGTTTTTAGCCCTTGTTCGCCTGTACCGGCATTAGCATTGCCGGAGTTAACGAGCAAATAGCGTGGAGTGACTTCATTCTGGTGCTTTTTTGCAATCGTAACTGGAGCTGCACAAAATGCATTTTGTGTATAGATCGATGAGACCGTGCTACCTTTACATATCTCAATTAAAACTAAATCACTGCTACCATTTTTTTTTATTCCCGCATTAGTAGTTGCTAATCGAATACCCTTGATTGATAGTATATCTTTGGCTTCTGGTGAAGGTAAATTGACAGCCATTAATTCAATGCTCCATGACATTGTTTGAATTTCTTACCTGAGCCACAAGGGCAAGGCTCATTACGACCTACTTTTCGACCCTCTCGTTCGATCGGCTGACGCTGTTCCTTAATATTATGGTTTTGACCTTCAGCTTCACCAGTCATACCGTCGACTTGAGCATGCTGCAACTCAATATCACCAGTTTGACGGCGACGCTCTTCCACTACTTGTACATCCTCTTCTGCTCGTAATTCAACGCGAGCAATAAGTGACACTACATCATGTTTAATACGGTCTAGCATTGCTGTGAACATATTAAAGGCCTCACGTTTGAACTCTTGCTTAGGATCTTTTTGAGCATAGCCCCTTAGGTTAATACCTTGACGTAAGTAATCCATTTGAGCCAAGTGTTCTTTCCACTGAGAATCTAATGTTTGAAGCGTAATCGCTTTTTCAAAATGTCGCATTAATTCTGCTCCAGTCATCGCCTCTTTAGCATCAGCCTGATTTTGAATTTCGGATACGATTCGTTCACGAAGTGTTTCTTCATGTAAGTCTTCGTCTTCCTCTAACCATAATGCAATATCTACATCTAACCCAAATTCTTCTTTTAAAGCAGGTGAGAGACCTTCAATATTCCATTGCTCATCAATACTGTCTGGAGCAATATAAGTACTAATTGTTGTATTAACCACAGTAGCACGCATTGAAACAATAGTACTAGACACATCCTTAGCTGCCATTAATTCATTACGTTGCTCATATACGACTTTACGTTGATCATTAGCAACATCATCGAACTCTAATACTTGTTTACGAATATCAAAGTTATGGCCTTCTACTTTCCGTTGTGCATTTTCGATTGCACGAGATACCCACGGATGTTCAATAGCTTCGTTCTCTTCCATTCCTAATTTTTGCATTAAGCCAGACATACGCTCCGATGCGAAAATTCGCATTAGATTATCTTCGAGCGATAGATAGAAACGGCTTGATCCTGCATCTCCTTGACGTCCAGAACGACCACGTAACTGATTGTCAACACGTCGTGATTCATGACGCTCTGAACCTATAATATGCAGACCACCAGACTCTATCACTTGATCATGACGCTGCTGCCATGCTTCTTGGATCGAGTCCTTTTCAATTTCTGAGGCATCATCAGATAGTTCTGATATTTCGGTATCAAGACTCCCACCAAGAACTATGTCAGTTCCACGACCAGCCATGTTAGTGGCTATTGTTACTGAACCAGGTCGGCCTGCTTGCGCAATGATGTAAGCTTCTTTTTCATGAAATTTAGCATTCAACACTTCATGAGGAATTTTTTCTTGTTCCAATAAACTATGAAGATATTCTGATGTTTCGATTGAGGATGTACCTATAAGTACAGGTTGCTGACGCTCAATACATAACTTGATACCTTCAACAATAGCGTCATATTTTTCTTTTGTAGTTAAATAAATTTGATCAGCTGAATCTATGCGACACATTTCACGATGAGTAGGAATAACAACCACTTCAAGACCATAAATAGACTGTAACTCAAACGCTTCAGTATCTGCTGTGCCTGTCATACCAGAGAGCTTTTCATATAAACGAAAAAAGTTTTGAAAAGTTATTGAAGCCAAAGTTTGGTTTTCGTTCTGAATCGTTACATTTTCTTTTGCTTCAACTGCCTGATGCAAACCTTCTGACCATCTACGGCCTGGCATTGTACGGCCAGTAAACTCATCGACAATAACGACATGGTCATCTTGTACAATATAGTCCACATCACGCTGAAATAGTACATGAGCACGAAGTGCGGCTGTCACATGATGCATTAAGCCAATATTGGCTGCATCATAGAGACTTACATCTTCCGAAAGGATACCGGCTTCTGTTAATAGGTTTTCAATTTTCTCATGACCATCTTCAGTAAAATTGACTTGTTTTGATTTCTCATCAATAGTGTAATCACCTGGAGTCTCAACTTCTTCTCCTTCACCAATTTGTTGGCTTAAATTTGGAATAAAAGCATTCATTCTTTCGTATAATTCAGAACTATCTTCTGCTGGTCCTGAAATAATAAGTGGGGTTCTAGCTTCATCTATAAGAATAGAGTCAACTTCATCGATCACCGCAAAATTTAATTTACGCTGAACTTTCTCCTCGATACTGAAAGCCATATTATCGCGTAAATAATCAAAACCAAATTCATTATTAGTACCATAAGTAATATCTGAATTATATGCCTCACGTCGCTCATCTGGGGATAAACCAGCGACAATAACCCCTGTTTTAAGTCCTAGGAAACTATATAATTGACTCATCCATGCAGCATCTCGCTGAGCCAAGTAATCGTTGACAGTAACAACATGGACGCCTTCACCTTCAAGCGCGTTTAAATACACAGCTAACGTTGCCACCAATGTCTTACCTTCACCGGTACGCATTTCTGCAATTTTGCCTTCATTCAGGACATACCCACCGACTAATTGCACATCGAAATGACGCATATTAAGTACACGCTTCCCAGCTTCTCTCACGACTGCAAAAGCTTCAGGTATCAATTCCTCTAGACTTTTTCCTTTAGCTAATAGTCGGCGAAATTCAGCAGTTTTTTCTTTGAGGCTATCATCATCTAATTTTTCGATCGCGACTTCCAAATCATTGACTTCAGTAACCACTTTTTTCAACTTTTTGAGCACACGCTCATTTCTACTTCCAAAGACTCTACCGAAAAACTTATTTACCATGCCTATTATTACCTTGTACTGATGCCGAACCTAATGCAATCGGGAAACTAAATGTTAAATAAATATACAATTATAACGCTTAGCCATTCTGAGGTCTAAACACTATATATAAATATGGAGGCTAAAGTATAAAATACAAGCACTATTTTTTAATAAAGCTGCGACTCTTCATCGTTTAGTCATTGGGTAATTCTTAAAATTAATTTCTCAGAGTTTAGCTCGTCCAGCTAGTGACATTAATGTCTGGACCAACCTATTATTATCAGATAGTGATAACCTGAATACTTACCTTCGTTATATTTAATAAGAGACTATGCCCAGAGACCCAAAACCAATTAACAGTATTTTTAAAAATGACACTGCTCTAGCAAAAATTTCCAAGCGTACACAATTTTTAAATCATCTCAACCACGCTTTCCAGCAATGCTTACCTGCACAGTTTTCAGCTCATTGTAAGTTAGCTAATATCAGGGGGGAGACCCTTATAATTCATACTGATAATGCTTCATATAGCAGTCTGTTACGTTTTCAGGCTCCCGCTCTGTGTGAAGCTCTATCTCGTGAACTTAAAATTGATATAACGTTACTAGAGATTAAAGTTAGGCCTAACTTTACTCGTATGGATTCTCGACCTAAAAACACAATATCTCTTCCTGATTCTGCTGCTACGGCATTGCAGCAAACTGCTGATAATATGGATGAGGGTGCATTAAAAGTAGCCCTGGAGAAGCTAGCTAAACGAAAAATTTAGCTAACAATTGATGCAGCCGGCCTACTGAATACGATTGGTGCATTTTCATCATCTTCAAAACTTACTAATTCCCAAGCATCTTCTTGTGCAAGTAACTTTCGGAGTAACTTATTATTAACTTCGTGGCCTGATTTATGTCCATTAAAGGCACCAATCAGGCTATGTCCGAGTAGGTAAAGATCACCAATTGCATCTAATACTTTATGGCGTACAAATTCATCTTCGTAGCGAAGGCCATCTTCATTTACAACACGATAGTCATCAACAACAATAGCATTATCCATGCTACCCCCTAATGCCAAGTTATTTTCGCGTAGTTTTTCGATATCCTTCATAAAGCCAAATGTACGTGCTCGACTTACTTCTCGAACGAATGACGTTGAGGAAAAATCAACCTCTACTTTTTGAGAATGCTCACTAAATGCGGGGTGCTCAAAGTCAATTTTAAAGCTAACCTTAAACCCATTAAATGGTTCAAATTTAGCCCATTTATCCCCATCTTCTAACAGAACTGTTTTTTTAATACGGATAAATTGTTTTGCAGCTGTTTGTTCTTCGATCCCCGCTGACTGAATCAAGAAAACAAAAGGACCCGCACTACCATCCATAATGGGCACTTCTGCAGCATTGAGATCAACATAGGCATTATCAATACCCAAACCCGCGAATGCAGACAATAAGTGTTCTACTGTGGATATTTTTTCACCATGCTCGACCAATGTGGTTGACAATGCAGTTTCACCCACATTACAAGCTTTAGCATTTATTTCAATAACAGGTTCTAAATCAACGCGCCTAAAAACTATTCCTGTATTTATAGCAGCTGGATGCAAAGTTAGGTATATAGTTTCACCACTATGTAAGCCCACTCCTGTGGCGCGAATTACATTTTTCAATGTTCGTTGCTTTATCACCCTAATTTCTTCTCCAAAACCACTGTTTTTGTTCGCGCATAATAGCATACCACTATCTATTAAAAATTGGAGCCTATTCTCATCTTTAGTCTGCTTGACGACGAAGAAATGCTGGTACATCAAGATAGTCCATATCATTTTTACTATGAATTACCTGCTTTTGCTGTGCTTGCTCTTCATTCCTTAGGACTGTCGGCTTATCATAATCTATATCAACATCTTTTTTAACTATCTCCATTTGTGGAATCTCTAATTCTGTTGGCATAGACATTTTAATCCCCTTTTCTGCACCTAAACCAGTTGCAACAACCGTTACTCTTAGCTCATCTGTCATTTCAGGATCGATAACCGTACCAACCACAACAGTTGCATCATCAGAAGCAAAATCTTTCACTGTATTACCGACAGCTTCGAACTCACCTATTGTCATATCTAGACCCGCTGTTATATTTACTAAGACCCCACGTGCGCCAGCCAAATCCACATCTTCTAATAAAGGACTAGAAACTGCGTGCTGTGCTGCTTCAACGGCTCTATTCGGTCCTGATGCCTTACCTGTCCCCATCATTGCCATTCCCATTTCAGACATCACTGTTCGTACGTCTGCGAAATCCACATTGATCATACCTTCCCGTGTGATCAACTCTGCTATTCCCTGAACCGCACCCAACAACACATCGTTAGCCGCTTTGAATGCATCCAATAAACTCATGTCCTTACCTAAGACAGCCAATAGTTTTTCATTTGGAATAGTTATCAATGAATCAACATGTTGGCTTAACTCATTTAGTCCTTGGCTTGCTATCTTTAAACGTTTTGCACCCTCGAATGGGAATGGTTTTGTAACCACTGCGACCGTTAAAATACCCATTTCCTTAGCGACCTGTGCCACCACTGGTGCTGCTCCAGTTCCTGTGCCACCCCCCATTCCTGCCGTAATGAAAATCATATCTGCACCTGAAATGACTTCAGTAATTCTTTCTCTATCTTCCAATGCTGCCTGACGACCAATATCTGGGTTTGCTCCAGCGCCTAAACCTTTAGTAATATCAGTACCTAGCTGAAGTTGTGTTGTTGCAGAGCTTTTACGCAATGCTTGAGCATCAGTATTTGCACAAATAAAATCAACTCCTTCAATTTCATTCACCACCATATGCTCCAGTGCATTACCACCACCACCCCCGACTCCAATTACCTTAATCACCGCATTTTGTGTATATGTATCAATTAATTCAAATGTCATTTTATATCTCCCGAAGTGTTCTATCTTTAGTTAATGTGTGTAATTATTACTTGAAGTAAATATTTTAAAAATTCCCCTCAAACCAACCTTTCATACGTGTCAATACTTCTTTAAAGCCATTGCCTGTATTTATCTCAGACTGACCTATTGCTTCCATCTCATTTCCAAACAGTAAAAGACCTACACCTGTTGCATGTATTGGGTTTCTTACCGCTTCGACTAATCCTCCGACATGTTGCGGATAACCCAAACGGACAGGTAAATGAAAGACCTCTTCTGCCAGTTCAATTACTCCTTCCATTTTTGAACTCCCACCTGTTAACACAACTCCTGCAGCTAACAATTCCTCAAACCCGCTGCGACGCAGTTCTGCTTGTACTAGGGTTAATAACTCTTCATAACGTGGCTCAACAACTTCCGCCAAAGTTTGCCTTGCTAATTGCCTTGGAGGTCTGTCTCCAACACTTGGTACTTCAATTGTTTCATCTTCTCGTGCTAATTGAGTTAGTGCACAGGCATATTTCATCTTTATTTCTTCGGCGTACTGTGTTGGTGTCCGAAGAGCAACAGCAATATCATTTGTTACTTGATCACCGGCAATAGGAATAACTGCTGTATGACGAATTGCACCATCAACAAAAATCGCAATATCGGTTGTTCCCCCTCCTATATCAACCAAACATACACCAAGCTCTTTCTCGTCTTCTAGAAGTACTGAGTAGCTTGAAGCCATTTGCTCTAAAATAATTCCATCTACTGATAACCCGCAGCGTTCAATACATTTGCTAATATTTTGTGCCGCACTCACAGCCCCAGTAATCAGGTGAACTTTAGCCTCAAGCCGAACACCCGACATTCCAATTGGCTCCCGAATACCCTCTTGATTATCGATAATATATTCTTGGGGCATTACATGGAGTAGCTGCTGGTCTCCAGGAAAATGTACCGCTTTCGCTGCATCCACTACTCTTTCAATATCACCCTGAGTTACTTCTTTATCTCTTATAGCAACTGTGCCATGAGAATTTAAGCTACGAATGTGACTACCGGCAATACCTGCATAAACTGAATGAATCTGACAGCCTGCCATTAGTTCTGCCTCTTCAACTGCTCGCTGAATTGATTGCACCGTAGATTCAATATTAACTACTACACCTTTTTTCATACCACGAGCAGGGTGGGAACCGAGACCAATAATCTCCAATGCATTATCATTTGGTCCCGCATCCAAAACAGGGGCCGCAACAATAGCAACTACCTTAGAAGTGCCTATATCCAGCCCAACAATCAAATCTCTATCATTTTTTTTAGTCATCATACGTTTCCATTAAAATCAGGTATTTGACCTGGTCTCCAAATTACTGATAAGCCGTTCGGATAACGCATATCCATTTCAGCTATCTGCGACTGGTAATGCTTTAATTCATTCTCATACACACGTAAAAAACGGTTAAATCGTTCTTCACTTTCTGCACGACCAAGTACAATGAGAATGCCATTAGTTAATGTCATGCTCCATGCTCGTCTATCATCCATAACTAAGGTTTTTATTTTTAAACTATGCTTTTGCAAAGCTTGCTCCATCGCCATATAACGACTTGCCATTATTACTTCACTTGCTTCCGGCCCGTCTAGCGTCGATAGCGTTGACAGTGCTTTTTTATTTGAAGAGGTGAATATTTCACCATCTTTGTTAACTAAACCTTTATTTTTCCAGCGAGCAACAGGAACTTTTTCTTCCACAATTAAATGTAAACTATCCGGCCATACACGTCTGACTTGTACACTTCTAATCCAAGGCAAGGACTCTCCAGCATTACTGATATGTGCAACATCAATACTCAAAAAGCTTCCTCGCGTGTGAGGCTTAACAGCTTCAACCAATATCCTTTTGTTAGCATGATCAAAACTTCCTTCTACCGTCACGTGTAAAATAGGCAAAATATTACTTTGGCTAAAAATCCAACTACCACCTATCAAAACCATTAGCGACAATATAATCAGGCTCTTGTATGCAAGGTTATGCCAGCCTCTCGCTCTTTCAACATGGCGCTGTGGTTTTAATGTTGCACCCCGTTTCATTGATTTTGACATTAAATTGATATCCTCTTAACACTAGCTCTCAAGATTTCCATAACTAAATCTTCAAAACTTAACCCTACTTGTTTTGCAGCCATAGGAACTAAACTGTGACTCGTCATACCTGGAATACTATTTGCCTCTATTAAATAAAACTTTCCTTCTTGATCTCGCATTAAGTCAATCCTACCCCAACCTTTCATCCTCAAACTTTCAAAAGCACGTAATGACAATTGCTGACAATAAGCTTCATCTTTTTTACTTAAGCCTGCAGGACATAAATACTCTGTCGTATTCGCTTCATATTTAGCATTAAAGTCATAAAATTTATTTGGTGTTTTCAATAAAATAACTGGCAGAGTCCTCTCTTCTAAAATAGCAACTGTATATTCATCACCTTCAATCCAGCATTCAGCAATAACCTCATCATCGTAATGTAAGGCATAATCAATAGCGGCTTTTAAGCCGCTTATCTTCTCAACCTTGGTCATACCAATACTTGAACCTTCATTAACCGGTTTCACTATGAGAGGTAAGCCAAGTTTATTTATTAATTCATTTGGATCCGTATTTCTATTTACGTGAGAAAAGCTAGCCGTTGGTAAATTAAGTTGTTGCCAAATACTTTTACTTAGGGCTTTGTTCATCGAAAGTACTGCACCCGTGAGATCTGACCCCGTGTATGGTATTGCCAATGAATTTAAGATCCCTTGAATCTCACCATCTTCACCACCACGCCCATGAAGCATGATAAAAGCATGATCAATCTTACCTTCAGCTAATTGCTGCGCAATATCAGTTCCGACGTCTACTTTATGTGCATTGATCCCCTGACTCTTCAATGCCGACAACACAGCTTCACCACTCAACAGGGAAATACTTCGTTCCGCAGAGCGTCCACCCATTAGCACTGCCACTTTTCCAAAATTATAAGTGGAACTGACCATTACGCTGCATCTCCAACAATACGAACTTCGGGCTTTAACAACACACCGTGCTCTAATTCTATTTTTTCCTGCACAAGGACAATTAATGCCTCTATATCTGCTGCTGTTGCACCCCCCATATTCACAATAAAATTAGCATGTTTTTCTGATACAGCTGCACCGCCAATTGCCAGCCCTTTTAACCCGGAAGCTTCAATCAATCGACCAGCAAAATCATTTCCAGGATTTCTAAATACTGAACCTGCCGATGGCTTGTTCGTGGGTTGAGTTGTATTTCTTTTTTTTAATAGTGACTTTATTTCTGCCATCTCATTATTTTTATCACCTAGTCTTAAACCCAGAGTCGCAGAAACAAACCATTCTTCTGTTGGCAATGCTACATCTCTATAACCTACTTTAAAATCCTCTGTTGATCTTTGATGGAATTGGCCTTGTCGGTCGATCGTTGTAACGTCCTCAATTAATGACCATATCTCTGTCCCGTGAGCACCGGCATTCATCGCCAAAGCTCCCCCTAAAGTACCTGGAATGCCTGCTAAGAAACCGGCTCCGGATAAACCTGAACGTGCTGCCTGCTTGGCTAATTTACTGCAATAAACACCGACCTCAGCCTCAATTGATTTACCTTGAACATCGAAGTCTTTTAAAATCCCTGCAGTTGATATTACTGTGCCTGCAAACCCACCATCCCTAACCAGTAAGTTACTTCCTAGTCCTAGCCATAAAAGTGGTTCAGTTCTTGGCAATTGTGATAAAAATGATGCTAAATCTGATTTATTCGAGGCTCGATACAATTGACGTGCGGTGCCCCCTACGCGCCATGATGTATATTTCGCTAATGGCTCATTAAGAAGAAGTTCACCTGTAATATTTAAAAAGTCAGTAGTCATGCTCTATGCACTCCTAACTTTTCAACAATTTCAACAGAAGTAGTACCAATATCGCCTGCGCCTAGTGTAAGTAAAACATCGCCGTCTGATAATACCCCTGGTAATATTTTCAGTAAGACTGAATTATCTTTAATAAAGACTGGTTCCACTTGACCGCGTAGTCGAATCGCTCGACAGAGACTCTTACTGTCTGCACCTGCAATAGGCATTTCACCAGCTGGGTAAACCTCTTGCATCAATAAAATATCTACACTTGATAATACTTCTGCAAAGTCATCAAATAGATCTCGAGTACGTGTATAACGGTGTGGCTGAAACAACACCACTAGCCTTCTGTTCGGCCAACTAGCCCTTGTTGCTTCTATTGTTGCACTCAATTCGGTTGGATGATGTCCGTAATCATCAATCAGTAATACTTTGCCACCCTCTACTTTTAAATCACCTACAATATTAAAACGACGGGCAATACCCTCAAATTGATTTAATGCTCTCTGACAAGCATCAACTGATACACCTAAATTAATAGCAACTACGATCGCTGCTGTTGCATTCAAGGCATTATGTAGGCCTGGCATATTCAGTGTAATAACAAAACTTTGTTCCGTTGACCTGTTAATTACTGTGAAATTGCTTTGGCCTCCTGCTTGTTTCAATTCAGTTAATTTAAAGTCAGCATCATGAGCAACACCATATGTAATAACTGGCCGTGTGACACCAGGTAATAAATCCCTTACAACAGGATCATCAATACACATCACTGCTAAACCATAGAAAGGTAAATGATGTAAAAATTCTAAAAATGTAGCTTTTAACTTATTGAAGTCTCCGCCATAAGTTGCCATATGGTCTTCATCAATATTTGTTACCACTGCAACTACTGGCTGTAAATATAGGAATGATGCGTCACTTTCATCTGCTTCTGCCACTAGGTAGCGGCTACTTCCAAGCCGAGCATTACTTCCCGCGCTATTTAAACGACCGCCGATAACAAAAGTTGGATCTAAATCACCCTCACTTAGTAAAGCTGCAATCAAACTTGTTACTGTTGTTTTACCATGGGTTCCTGCCACAGCAATACCATAGCTAAAACGCATCAGCTCAGCTAACATTTCAGCACGAGGTACAACTGGAATACGCAGCTTTTTTGCTGCGATTAACTCTTCATTATCTTCAGTAATTGCAGTTGTTACAACAACAACATCTGCACCTGACAAATTACTCTCAGCATGTCCAATCTTCACTATGACGCCTAATTGACGTAAATGTTCAATCAGCACATTTTTACGTATATCGGAGCCTGAAACTTGATAGCCTAAATTTATTAACACCTCCGCAATACCACCCATGCCAACACCACCTATTCCAATAAAATGAATATGCTTGACACGACTTTGCATTGCTGACATTTTTTTATCCATGGCTCACCGCCATACAG
>CAJWKF010000006.1 GCA_913042265.1 uncultured Gammaproteobacteria bacterium | reverse complement strand
ATCAATATGTCTTTGTATTTCAAAATTGCTGGTGAACGTCCGTTTGAATGGTTTAAGTAACATCACCTAGTTAGAACTAAAAAAGCAATGACATTTACTAATGTCGTTGCTTTTTTTTTACAACATACATTAAAAAACCCACAATTCGTGAAAAATAGTATGAAATTGATGCTATTGCGTATAAATCTAGACAAGGTCTTTATCTTATGAAGCACTACCTAATATCTGGTGGATCAGGTCTAATTGGCTCAGAATTATGTCAACAATTAATAGCTGGAGGACATGACGTCACAGTCCTTAGTAGAACCCCCAGAAATGTTAGAGATAAATGTGGCATTAATGTTAAGGCTATTCAGTCCTTAACTGAAATATCACCTGATAACACAATAGATATTGTGATAAATCTTGCAGGTGAACCCATTGCCAACGCTAAATGGTCAGATAAACGAAAAGAATTGTTAGAGTCAAGTCGAATCAACACAACACGAGAACTTGTGAATTGGATCTTCCATAGAAAACAAAAACCAGAATGTTTAATTAGTGGTTCTGCAGTTGGTTGGTATGGTGATGGTGGTGACCAAATTTTAACGGAACAATCTAAATATCACGATGAATATACTCATAAGCTCTGTGCTGCCTGGGAAAAACAAGCATTTAAAGCAGATAAAGCAGGCATCAGAGTCTGTGTCATCAGAACAGGTTTAGTGTTGACATCAAAGGGGGGCGTATTAAAAAAAATGTTATTACCCTTTAAATTTAATCTAGGGGGTAATTTTGGTGAAGGCCATCAATATATGCCTTGGATTCATATTTCCGACATGGTTAATTTAATAATTTTTTTAGCTTCGAGCGAGAAATTAAATGGTGTTTTTAACGCCTCTGCTCCTAACCCTGTGACTAATGATGAATTCACCACAGAGCTTGCTAAACAACTACACCGTTACAAACTTCTTCCCGCACCTGAATGGCTATTAAAAATATTGTTAGGTGAAATGTCATCTTTATTGCTGACAGGGCAACGCGCAGTACCTCAGCGAGTATTAGAAAACGGGTTTAATTTTACATATGCTTATCTAGCACCAGCACTAAACAACATCTTAACTCAAGGAAAGGAAACCTTATGACAGATAAAGTTTATATCGGTCATAATGCCATTGTGAGCTTAAGGAATGTATTTTGACTAAGAAAATAGCAGTCATAGGAACGGGTATAGCTGGTATGGCTAGTGCATGGCTATTAAGTCAACGATACCAAGTAGTTTTGATCGACAAGAATAACTACATTGGTGGACACACCAATACAATTTCAGTAGCTAATGAAAAGACAGGTATTGATACTGCGGTGGATACAGGGTTTATTGTCTATAACGAACCGAACTACCCAAATTTAGTCGGTTTACTAAATGCTCTTGATGTGAAAACACAGGCGACCGACATGACCTTCTCGGCTTCGATTTTGAATTCAGGATTGGAATATGCTGGTAATAACCTAGATACTCTATTTGCCCAACGGAAAAACCTGTTATCTCCAAGGTTTATCAAGTTAGTTTATGACATCCTTAAGTTTAATCGAAATGCCAAAGCACTTATTAGTAATAATCAAGCTGACTCTAAACTCACTTTAGGTGACTTCCTCTCCGATCTACGTATTGGTAAACCGATGCAGGATGATTATTTGCTGCCCATGGCTGCAGCCATATGGTCTTGTCCACCTCAACAAATGCAATCGTTCCCAGCTAAAAGTTTTGCTCAGTTTTTTAATAATCATGGCTTACTAAATGTTAAAGACCGCCCTCAGTGGCGGACCGTTACGGGTGGAAGCCAACGCTATGTCGATAAGTTGTTAGCCTCGTTTTCTGGAGAAACGATTATCAACAATGGGGCTACCAAAATAGATAGAAAAACTGATTCTGTCGTTATTAAATTAGAAGATGGGCAAGAATGTATTGTAGACCAAGTTGTTATTGCCACTCATGCTGATGAAGCTTTGTCTATACTCAAAAATAAGTCCAAACTCGAACAAACCCTATTATCTTCATTTCGCTATCAAGAAAACGATACTTATTTACATACTGATTCCAATCTCATGCCAACACTCTCAAAAGTTTGGTCATGCTGGAACTATCTTGCAAAGCAGAGTGGCGAGACGGCACCTTCGGTGTCTGTCAGCTACTGGATGAATGCATTGCAGGGCTTAGATGAATCACAAAACTACTTTGTTAGCTTAAACCCAATTCATAAAATTGCTCCTCAAAAGATTATTCAAAGAATTAATTATATGCACCCTATTTTCGATAATCGTGCCATGGCGGCTCAAAAACAACTCTATAAATTACAGGGTCAAAATAGAACTTGGTTTGCAGGCAGTTACTTTGGGTATGGCTTCCATGAGGATGCACTGAGTTCTGCCGTTTCTATTGCTAGGGATTTGAACGTCCCTATTCCATGGGAAGAGGGATTATCCCATGGCAAGTAAGCTCTTTTTTGGGCATGTCATGCACCAACGTATGTTCCCTATGGTCTATCAGTTTACCTACAAGGTCTTTGGGTTATTGATTGATATAGATCTTATTGAGCAAGAAGCCTCCTCATTGAGGTGGCTTAGTTTAGAACGGTTTAATTTACTCAGTCTCCGAAAACAGGATCATGGTCCTAGAGACGGAACTGCCTGGCGGCCATGGGTAGAACAAACATTATCTGATGCAGGCATACATAATGTTTGTCGCATCCGGTTATCATGTTTCCCTCGTGTTTTGGGTTATGGTTTTAATCCCATTTCAGTTTGGTATTGTGATGGTCAAGATGGTGAAACTGTTGCGATTATTAGTGAGGTTAGCAATACCTTTGGTGATGCTTACCATTATGTCCATCACCATGAAGGGAAAAGTTTACAGTGGCCGGTGGAATGTATTGCAGAAAAGCGATTTTATGTTTCCCCATTCATTAATAAGGACCAACAGTATCACTTTAAATTTAGTCAAGCGAAAGCTAGCTTCGGCATTTTAATCAACGAATACCAGAATGATCAACTTCATTTCATTGCGTCTCAAAACTCTAAAATTGAAACCTTAAACAACTTACATTTGCTCAAGGCTTTTTTTATGATGCCAATGATGTCTTTCAAAATAATGCTTATGATCCATTGGCACGCATTAAAAATATGGATACGTGGTGGAAAGTTTCATTCTTATGACAAAAAACAACAGCAAGAGGTCAAAAGCGAATGGTTAGTCAAAACACGAAAATAAGATTACTTCCTGATTCCAGCGCACCACTTACAATTAAGCTGCTCTATCAATTATTATCGAAATGTAAGCGAGGTCGCCTTCACATTACAGTTGATGCCGAAACTTACCTTGTTGAAGGAAAACAGCCGGGCCCAGATGCAAACATAACCATTCATAAAAGCTTAAAAATCATCAAAAAGTTAAGTAGAGATGGTGATATTGGTTTTGCCGAGGCCTATATGCAAGGTGATTGGGACACGAGTAACCTATCTGACTTCCTCTACTGGGCTACACTCAACTTAGAAGAATTATCTACCCACCTTGAAGCTAATTTCTTTATTCGCTTATTTAATCGCCTGCGCCATATAACTCGACGAAACAGTCAACGAGGTAGCCGTCGCAATATCTCTGCACATTATGATTTAGGTAATGACTTCTATCAGTTATGGCTTGACTCAACGATGACTTATTCAAGTGCCATTTTCGCTGATCCGTCTGATAGTCTTGAGCAAGCACAAACTCGAAAATATGAACTCTTACTATCTTCTCTCGGTGCAGCGCCTGGACAACACATTCTAGAAGTAGGCTGCGGTTGGGGAGGTTTTGCTGAACATGCTGCTAAGCAAGGTTATCAAGTGACCGGAGTCACCTTATCAACTGAACAATTAGCATGGGGACAACAGCGGATTCGTGATGCAGGCTTTGATTCCCTTGTTGACTTACGGTTACAAGATTACCGTGAGATAGAAGAACAGTTCGATCATATTGTAAGTATTGAAATGTTTGAAGCCGTTGGGGAGTCTTATTGGCCCGGCTTTTTTGAAATGTTATTTGCACGTCTAAAATCAGGAGGCAGAATAGCCCTACAAACAATAACCATTGACGACCAATATTTTGACCACTATCGACAAAATGTGGATTTTATTCAACGCTATATTTTCCCAGGAGGTATGTTGCCTTCTCCTGAAATTTTTTCTCAACATGCACAACAGGCAGGACTTAAGATCGAACAAGCCACTAACTACGGCTCTCACTATGAACAGACTGTTCTCGCTTGGCATCAAGGGTTTAATGAGGTTGTACACCAAGTAGAAGATCTCGGTTACGATAATCAATTCATACGTATGTGGCGATATTATTTATCATACTGCGAAGCAGGTTTTCGGGAGCAGCACACCGGGGTTTATCAATACTTAATGTCAAAACCACACTAACATTGTCTCAAATTATTCGCTATTGGTTTTATGGTCTGCCGGGCCTACCCTTGGCCGCTTTGGGCCTGCCCCTTTATATTTACTTACCCACTTTTTATGCTGAGCAATTAGGCCTTGGCCTTGCCGCTGTCGGATTAGCTTTAATGATCGCGCGTATCAGTGACGTCATCACAGACCCAATGATAGGGATATTCTCTGATTGGCTACCTATGCCATCAAGGCGTAAATGGTTAATGGCTATAGCTACGCCATTATTAATCATAGCCCTTTGGGCACTTTTTGTGCCGCCTGAAGGAAGTAGTTTTTATTGGCTTTTACTCTGGAGTATTCTTGTTTATTTCGCTTGGAGTCTACTCACCTTGCCTTATAACGCCTGGGGAGCTGAGTTGTCAGGTGATTATGACCAGCGAAGTACAATAACAGCCAGCCGCGAAAGCTTTGTTTTAATCGGCACTTTATTTGCTGCAGGTTTACCCTTAACAATGGGCATTGCTAGTGATGAACCTGGCAAAGCATTACTTATTCTCGCCCAATCTTTAACTATTCTTCTTCCTATTACTATCCTGGTTTGCATTCTCAAGGTACCCGAGTCTAATCGGCGTACAAAGCCTATCAGTTATCGGGCGGGGTTAACTTTACTAAAAAACAACCGCTTGTTTATAAGGTTACTTTTTGCTTATTTTATGAATGGCATCGCTAACGGCCTACCCGCGACACTCTTCTTGCTATTCGTGAGCTATGTTTTGGTCATGCCCGAACAGTTTGGCCTGTTATTATCGGCCTATTTTATCAGCGGTTTAATAGGTTTACCTATAGGAGTGAAGCTCGCCAAGCGTTATAATAAACATCGTGTATGGGGTGTATCAATGTTGTGGGCTGTTGGTATTTTTGCATGGGTCCCCAGCCTAGGGGCAGGAGACTTTCTACCTTTCCTTCTTATCTGTATTCTGTCTGGACTAAGCTTAGGTATCGATATGGCCTTACCGGCCTCAATTCAAGCTGATGTGATTGATGTTGATAGCGCAAATGGCGGCGGGCAGCGAAGTGGGTTTTTCTTTGGTCTTTGGGGTATGGCCACGAAGCTATCACTGGCATTAGCTGTCGGCATTGCTTTTCCTTTATTAGTCTTTTTGGGCTTTGATACACAAACAGCACCTGCAGATAATAATTTATTAGCACTTACTCTGCTTTATGGCCTTCTACCAATCCCTTTTAAGCTAGTAGCTGCTTGGACAATCTGGAATTTCCCCTTAGACCGCCAGCAACAAAGACATATACAACAACTAACTTAGGAACCATAGTATGAACAAGAGCCTCTTAATTTTATTATCGTTCTTTCTTTTTAACCTCACTGGCTGTAACAATATGACTCCAGAGCACTATAAAAACACTACACCTCGCTTAATTTTAGAAGACTATTTTTTGGGCCAAACACGTGCTTGGGGCATATTCCAAAACCGTAGCGGTGATGTTGAAAGGCAGTTTACTGTCGACATCTTAGGTAAAATAGTAGATGGAGATCTTGTATTAGAGGAAGACTTTACATATTCTGATGGAACCATAGATAGACGTGTGTGGACTATTAATAAAATTGATGAAAACAACTATGAAGGTCGAGCAGCTGATGTAATTGGACACGCTACTGGTAAAGCTTACGGTAATAGTCTGAATTGGGCATATACGCTAGATCTCCCTTATAAAGAGGGGACAATCAAAGTACAGTTTGATGACTGGATGTTTTTACAAGAAGACGGTGTGCTCATTAATCGGGCGAAAATGACAAAATTTGGTATATTTTTAGGTGAAGTTACACTCATCTTCAAAACCCCATAAGTTATGAAAAAGCACATATTTTTTGTATGGATTACTTATTCATTACTCTTTAATATTAGCTGGGCTATGCCACCCTCACAGCTTGATTTTCAACCATCGCGCGGTGAAATTGAACTAAAGTCCATGGCTACAGCAACTTGGCTTGGTTTTATTGATGTTTATGATGCTGCTCTTTATGCTGCACCAGGTGTGCAGGCCGGTCAGGTTTTGAAAGTTAACCACCCTTTTTCTCTTGAGCTCCACTATAAAGTATCTCTTTCTAAGTCTCAGTTAATCGACAGTGCAGATGAGGTTCTCAGCCGCCAAAATACTAAAAATCAACAGGCCTTATATCAAAATGATATTGATGCTCTGCACGGTTTTTATCAGGACGTCATTAGCGGTGACCGCTTTCGTCTAGATATTCATCATGATAAAGGACTTTCTCTATTCTTTAATGATAAGTTACTTTACCAAAACACCAACATCAGCTTTGCCCGATACTACCTTGGTCTGTGGTTAGCCGAAAACTCTTTATCTGAATCTCTCAGGACAGAGCTTCTCAATTGGTAATTAATTGGCAGCTTTATTACGAATAAAACGTAAAATACTACCGATGATCGGTAGCTTCATATAAAACTGTTCACTCGCATCCCAGTAATCGATATGTTCTGAAACAAGGCCTTGTTCATCAAAGACTACTCTACTGAGCCCAACCAGTTTTAATTGCTTGGTATTTACAGCACCCGTAAACTTCCATTTTATATAAGCTACATCAGACTCTAAAACAGCTTCATCAATAACAAATTTAGGCGTATTTAAAGTCTCAAACATGTGATGAAAAACTTTATTAATTTGTTCAATGCCCGTTACATCATTAAAGGGGTCTTTAAAGCGAGCTTGATGAGAAAAAAACTCTGGCAGCCGAACTAAATCTTCCCTTTTCATTTGTTCAAAGAAAACAATATAACTATTCAATGCATGTTGTCGAGAAACCATCTATTTACCTATTATTTTACTGGTAAAGAAGAAATAAAGCCGATAAGGTAAAATACGTAATATTTTTAAAATGTAGGTGAAACGCTTTGGAAATGTAATTTCAAAACTCTCCGATGCAAGCGCTTTAACTATTCGCCCTGCTGCTTCAGTTGATGTTATTTCCGCTGGCATCTTAAAAGTATTTTTCGCCGTTAACTGTGTTGTTACAAAGCCAGGGTTAATTATTCGCAACAAAACACCCTCCTTTTTCAAGGGTATATACATCGCCTCACAAAAATTGATTAAAGCAGCTTTCGTTGCTCCATATGGCGCAGCATCTGGTAAGCCTCGGTAACCCGCCACACTGGCCATAAGTAATATTTGTCCTGATTTACGTGCTTTCATCAAAGGTAGTATTGAGGCAAGCCCATTCATGACCCCTAAGTAATTCACTTGATTCAGCTTATAAATCAAGTCAAGGTTAAATTCATCTACTGGCATCGGGGTGTAATCACCAGCATTTAAAACAACGACGTCCGGTAGCCCGTACTTCTCGTATAAGGTATTAAAAACTTGCTGACTCTGCTCCCTATCCGTTACATCTAACGTCAGATAAGCTATTTTTTTGCCAAGCTCTACAACAGCCTGGAGCTTTTGTTCTGTTCTACCAGAAATTATAACTTGCCACCCCCGCTTATCCAAAGCTAATGCCAATGCTTTGCCAATTCCGGTACCACCTCCGGTAATCCAAGCCAGTTTGTTACTACCTTTTGTCATAGCCTGTTTATGTCCTTTAGTTCATTTTTTTGACCCAGCGACTCTTAGCTAGCTTTTTATTATAGTGTTAAGTAAGCCTAGTCCTATTTGTTCAAGTAATTCCACTTCTCATTCTTTTATTCGGATTTAATAATTATTCTCTTTGTAGTTTTCAAAATTGAAATAGCCATTATGAAGTCTACTCTTTTTCTCGTTAAAAGCTGTTCACTCAAAAGTCACGTAATAAATGCATAGGAGGTACTTTTAATACTATCCTGCTGGCAAATAGACCAATAGCCGTAATAATAGATATTCCAATTAAAGGGCCTAATGCCCAAAGTAATGGGTGCCAGCTGGCTTGAGATTTGAATATAAAAACTTGTAGAGCATACACGCAGGCCTCAGCTCCAGCCGCTGCAATAAGCCCTGAAAATAGTCCAAGGGCACCAAACTCTACAACAAGTGACTGTTGTACCAAAGCTTTTTTTGCCCCCAAAACACGTAATAATGCTCCCTCCTCTAATCGTTCTTCTAATGTTGCTCTTACACTAGCAATCAAAACTAAAGCTCCAGCAATCAGTATGCATAATAATACCAACTGAATCGCCTCTGATAATTGTTCTATGACCGTTTGAATCTGTTTTAAAATATCACCAACATTAAGAATAGACACAGTTGGATGCTGAGACATCGACTTATAAAAGGGCTGCGCGTTCTCATTACTAATAAACAAGCTACTAACAAAGTTTGCTGAGTAACCATCTAGTACTCTTTTTGGTAAAATTAAATAAAAATTAGGCTGCATTGAACTCCAATCAACTGAGCGAACTGAAGTTATTGGCAAACTAACAATATTACCTCCTATGTTGAGAGTTAGAGTATCTCCAAGGCTAAGGTTGGCTGCCTTGGCTACTCTTTGTTCGATAGATAACCCATCAGCCGAAAAGTCACCAGATAAAAGCTTATTTCCTTTACCTAAAGAATGTGACCACGTTAAGTTTAATTCACGTTCATATAATTCTGGTTCACCCTTACCTTCAGGGTAAAGTGTTTGAATACTTTTTCCATTGACTGATATTACGCGACCTCTAACCATCGGGTACCAATCAGATCTTAAAACCCTCAAGTTTTCCGTTGACGCATTAATTTGTTCAATCTGATCTTTCTGCACATTAAACAAATAATGATTGGGAGCGTCTACGGGCAGTTGTTCCTGCCATTCCGTTACTATGCTGGACTTTACTCCAACTAAAACCAGGCCAAGCATTATGATTAATGTAAACACTAATAATTGGAAAAGATTTGGCAAAAGTCTTCGGTAGAGCGAAGCAAAACCAATCTGCCATCCGCTGGTAGCGCCAGATGTTAAAGATCTTCCTAATTTGAAGACCATCCAGCCTACTATGCTTACCAAAATTCCAATTGCCAACATCGCTAGTGTCATAATGCTAGGCAATAAAAATCCTTTTGTATAAATGCACATTAGTCCGTAAATCCCAATAAAACCCATGCTGTATAGGGCCAAAGAATTTTTTTCTAGTTTCCGACTCGGGTGTAATACTGACATTGGCGATATTTTGATAAGCCGCAGCATCATTGGCAGGCAAAAAGCCACCATAGAAACCAAGCCGGTTATGGTCCCTAGCCATAATCGGCCAACTGAAGGCTCCGGTAATGAAGTCGACATTAATCCAGATAAGAGTGATGAAATAACTCCCTGCCCCCCCCAGCCAACAGCCAAACCTAGTAGCGCGCCAGTGAAAAATAGTATTACAAATTGTATCGAGAACACTTTAATCAAAACTTTTGGTGTTGCTCCTAAAGTTTTAAGCACTGCCACCTGAACCAAATGTCGCTTTACAAATCGTGTGGATGCCAGTGCCATTGCTATTCCAGACATTACAACAGCCAAGATCCCTGCCAGCAATAAAAAGGACTCCGCTTTTACAATCGTGTCACCAATACGCTCACCTTTCTCTACCGGTGTTCGCCACCGCTGGCCCTCCTTCAACTCAGGTACCACCCAGCTTTCAAAGTTCTCAAGATCGACAGGCTCTCCTGCTAGTAAAAGAGAATAGCGAACTCGGCTACCTGGAATAATAACTTTAGTCGATGGGAGATCTCTGATATTCATTACTGCACGGGGTGATATCGCAAATGCTGAAGAACTTGATCCTGGATCTCTCACCAAATACTTGGCGACTGTTAATTGTAATTCACCCACTTCCACCTTTTCACCAATCCTTACATTCAATAGGCTAGCGAGCCTAGATGACAGCCAGACTTCCCCTTTTTTGGGTGGCTGTTTTGAAGGCTGTCCTCTAGCAAATAATGTATCATCTACTAAGTAGGCGCCTTTTAATGGGTAACTATCTGTTACTGCACTTAACTGGCTTAACTGCAGCGCATCACCTGAAAATATCATAGTGCCAAATGAAGTCCGTCTAGCTTGCTTTAAAGACAGTTCTCTTGCTTTGAATTGCCAGTTTTTGGGGATTGCCTCATCGGATCGAATTAGTCGATCCGCTGCAAGTAAGTTTGCAGACTCTTGCTCAAATGAAAGCTGAAGCCTATCGATGAATAAACTAATTGTAGTAACAGTGCTAACTGAAATAATTAATGCCATAAGAAGCATCAGAATATCCCCGCTTCGCAAGTCCCTTAACATTAACTTAAATGCAAAATTCACCATTATTTTTCTACTAAACTTCCTTCAGACATCACCATATGTCGATCACATTTCTTGGCTAGTTCATTATCATGAGTGACCATGATTAGTGTTGTACCTTGAGACTTATTGAGTTCGAAAAGTTGCTTAATGATAATTTTACCATTGGCCTCATCCAGGTTGCCCGTAGGCTCATCGGCAAAGAGAATTTTAGGGCTAGAAGCAAAAGCCCTAGCAATAGCTACTCGCTGCTGTTCACCACCTGAAAGTTGATTAGGGTAGTGCGTTAAGCGATGAGACAAGCCGACTTTATCTAATAACTGCTCTGCCTTTTTGCGCGCACCCTCATCACCTTTTAATTCGGCAGGTAACATCACATTTTCAATTGCTTGAAGGCTAGGTAATAAATGAAAAGACTGAAAAATAAAACCAACGTACTCTCCTCTTATTATGGCTCGCTTTTCTTCATCTAAACTAGAGAAAGCTTGCCCATATAAAACTATTTCACCAGATGTGTTGACATCTAGCCCTGCTAATAAGCCAAGTAACGTCGATTTCCCTGACCCAGAAGAACCTACTATTGCAACAGACTCGCCTTCCTTGATTTCTAGATTAATACCCTTCAGTATAGTCAAGTCTCCTGTATTTGCAGTAACTGTATGAGTTAAATTGCTTACTTTAATCGCAGTTCTTTTCGCCATGGCATTTCACTCTAAAAAGGTTTGGTATGTTTTTTAAAAAACAATTATTGTTGTTTTTGTATGTTATTTTGCTCAGCATGAATTCAGTTTCAGCATCTACATTACTTGTAATGGGAGATAGTCTAAGTGCAGCCTACAACTTACGACAAGAGGTTGGATGGGTTAGTTTACTCGAAAACCAACTTTCTCAATCAAACCCCGAAATTAAAATAGTCAATGCCAGCGTCAGTGGTGAAACTACTCAAGGTGGTTTGTCCCGTTTTAGTCCGCTTCTCCAACAATATAAACCACGCTGGATAATTTTAGAGCTAGGTGCTAATGATGCTTTACGAGGATACCCCTTGACTCAAACTAGTAAAAATATTGAAAAAATGATTGAGCAAGCTCAAAAATTAAATACCAAGGTTCTTTTAATCGGAAATCAAATTCCACAGAATTATGGTAAACGCTACACCAAGATGTTTTTTACTCTATACGAGAAAATCGCAAAAAAATACAAGGTCGCATACCTCCCATTTATGCTGGAAGGCATTGCCCTCAATAAAAGCTTGATGCTCGAAGATGGACTCCATCCAAATAAAGATGGCCAACCCTTCGTATTACAGAATATCTTACCCTATTTACAACCATTGCTAATTGAACAACAAGTAACTCCTATGACTGATTAAAAAGACGGGGCAATTTCGCAAGATAACTTGAAATATTAAATACTCATACCTTCTTCTCAGGTTGATATTAGCGAGCAGACCTTCTACACTTAATTAATACAAATAATCTCTCAGTTGGCTAGGTTAAATGAAGATTTGCAGCAAAGTATTGGAGGCTGCTTTGACAAAAACTGACCTGTTCTTATTGACCTATAGTAGCGCTTGATTCATCCACCTCTAATTAAAGCTTTTGACCTTATGATAGAAGTTGCACTTTTCCCCATCCCCAACTCAGTTAATTTTCCTGGCGTGCCAATGCCTTTACATGTTTTTGAGCCGCGTTATCGAAAAATGGTGAAATACTGCATCGATAACAACGTGATGATGGGAGTTTGTCATACCGAAAAAATGTTACACGCTATTTCGCGTGAGCAGACAGAAGAAGAAGTACTCAACAACAACCAATCTACCTACAAACCATGCGCTGTTTTTTCTGCTGGAGCCGTAGAGCTCATAGAGGAGACAGACGATGGCCGCATGGCAATAATGGTTAACTTTGAAACACGACTTAAACTACAACAAGAGCGTCAAACCTTACCGTTTAATATTTGGGTTTGTGAAGCTTATGAAGATGACAAGATTAAGGATGGCAGCTCCGAAGAATTATCATTAAGGCAAAGTCATGAAAAGATCATGCAACGCTTATTAGCCATAAGCCATGGAAATGCAGAAATTCAAAAAGTTCTTGTTGGTGACCATTGGCAAAATATGTCACCGATTGAGTTTAGCTTTTTAGTGAACAGTTTGGTTGCCATGCCTGCAGAGGTCAAACAGGACTTGCTTGAAATGAAACAGCCACAGCAGCGGTTAGATGTAATATTGGAAGCGCTGAATTCCATTTAGCAACTATTAATTCTCTTTATCAGCTATTGTCTCAACGAGGAACCAATGAAAAAGCCTCAAGTATGCCTCGGTTTAGTCAACCCTAAAAGCCCAGATAATGTGGGGGCTGTTTTGCGAGCTGCTGCAAACTATGGCATTGACAATGTTTTTTATACGGGTGACCGTTACCCACGAGCGATTGAGCGTAAAGCAAGAACTGTCGACATGAGCCGTAAGGTTAGTAAGGATGTAATGATAACTCAAAAGGATTGCCTTTTAGATGATGTCCACGAAGACATGAAAGTCATATGCGTTGAATTTGTATTAAATGCCATCCCTTTACCTGAATATGAGCACCCAGAAAATGCTCTTTATATTTTTGGCCCTGAAGATGGTTCCATAGACCAGGCTATTATTGATAAGGCCGATGACATTATTTATGTGCCAACGATAGGCTGTATGAACTTATCGGCTTCAGTTATTGTGCTACTTTATGATCGACTATTAAAAGCTGGGAATTACAATGCAGGAAATACATTAATTCGTGAAAACAGAGATACCAATAACCGTTTAATAGATAAGCGGTAATAATATCCTTTAAATTGAAATGAAGGTTTAAAGGTTTGTGTTCTCTTTGTCCTCAACTTTTTTATGGCATATAGCTAAGTATTCTTCATCTTCTAAATTCCCACTCCGGCATTTATCAGTCCCAATAACTGAACAGCCAGTCAACAAAATAAATATAAAACTTACAATCAATAACCTCACGCATGTTCCCAAGAAAATATAGTTTTTTTTAAATTTACCTGACGACTCATTGTTAGGCAACTTATTGTTTTAAAATTTGTATTTTCAATTAAATAAGGACAATAAAAAGCCCCAGCACCCATAAAGGGGGCTGAGGCTTGGTATTTGTTGGTACCTAGGGCCGGACTCGAACCGGCACGACCGTGAAGTCGAGGGATTTTAAGTCCCTTGTGTCTACCAATTTCACCACCCAGGCATCCGCCGCATTATACAGAAGGTTTTATAGTTTGTTTATAGGTTTTTAACAAAAATGTTAGTTAATTGAAGAAAGCTAATAGTTTTCTTCCAAAATTACTTTAGCTTCTTCACGTGAAACAACTAATACTAAACTGAGTAACGATGGTCTCCTTCTGGGTTTTCACGCAGTTGTTGATGATGTCTTTTAATGATAGGCAACACTTCTTCCGGAGAATCGACGATATAAAATAAATTTAAGTCTTTTTCGCTGATGCAT
Organism: uncultured Gammaproteobacteria bacterium; assembly: GCA_913042265.1. GTDB lineage: Bacteria > Pseudomonadota > Gammaproteobacteria > Nitrosococcales > Methylophagaceae. Next base: position 32,039 of record CAJWKF010000006.1, on the reverse strand, counting down.
CCCTGCTTAAGTACTTCCTCTTTAAGCCAATCTATCAAACCTCTCCAAAATGACTCGCCATAAAGGATCACAGGAAAGTTTGAAATTTTTCTAGTTTGAATGAGCGTCAGTGCTTCAAAAAACTCATCCAAAGTCCCAAAGCCTCCGGGGAAAACTACATATGCCATAGAGTATTTTACGAACATCAATTTACGCACAAAAAAGTAACGGAAAGAAAGGCTAACATCCTGATTAGAATTGGGCGACTGTTCAAATGGCAATTCAATATTCAAACCAACTGAGCGCCCACCTTGCCCAAAAGCACCTTTGTTAGCGGCTGCCATGATACTGGGCCCGCCGCCACTAATTACAGAAAACTTGGCTTTAGATATCTCTCTTGCCACTCGCTCCGCTGCCTTATAAAAAGGGGATGTTTCTAGCAGCCGCGCACTACCAAAAATTGACACCGAAGGACCTAAATCACTCAAAGTTTCTATACCATCAACCATTTCTGATTGAATACGGAAAACACGCCAAGCTTCTGAACTTCTAAAATCTTTCATCGTCTTTATCTTTTTCCTTATTATTCTAGCTAGTTTAAGATGACCATAAAGAAATCATCTTCGGTTTGCAATCGCCAAGTTTGGTCTAAAGCATTCTTTCGCAAGTTTTTTAGCTTTAAATAGGCAATTCAGTTATAGCCCTATCTACGGTATCATATCCCCTTTACTATGTTCTTCAGGCAGGTATTATGAGGGTTTTGGTGGTTGGTGGCGGTGGTCGAGAACATGCCTTGGCATGGAAATTAATTCAATCACCTACTTGTGAGCAAGTTTATGTTGCACCGGGTAACCCTGGCACTGCTGCAGAGCCCAATGTCGACAATGTTGATATTGCTGTTGAAGACATTCCAGGACTCGTTACTTTTGCTAAAAATAATGATGTTGGGCTCACAATTATTGGACCCGAAGTCCCCTTAGTGATGGGTATTGTGGATGCTTTTGCTAAAGAGGGTTTACGCTGTTTTGGTCCGTCTAAAGAAGCTGCACAATTAGAAGCTTCAAAAAGCTTTACTAAAAACTTCCTGGCACGTCACTCTATTCCAACGGCTGATTACGAAGTCTTTTCTGATGTCGCTCCCGCTATCGCATATATTAAAGTTCAAGGTACACCTATTGTTGTCAAAGCTGATGGCTTAGCAGCAGGAAAAGGGGTTATTGTTGCCGTGACTGAAGAAGAGGCCATTACTGCTGTTGAGGATATGCTATCAGGCAATGCGTTTGGAGAGGCAGGACACAGTGTTGTTATTGAGGAGTTTATGACCGGCGAAGAAGCTAGCTTTATTGTTATGGTTGATGGAGAGAATATTTTAACATTGGCGACATCTCAAGATCATAAAGCACGCGACAATGGCGATAAAGGTCCAAACACTGGAGGTATGGGTGCGTATTCACCTGCACCCGTGGTAACAGCTGAAGTGCATGCCCGCATTATGGCAGAGGTTATTGAGCCTACAGTAAAAGGAATGGCTGCTGATGGTAGACCATACACCGGATTCTTGTATGCAGGCTTAATGATTGATGGCGATGGTTCTCCTCGTGTAGTCGAGTATAACTGTAGGTTTGGCGATCCTGAAACACAACCACTTTTAATGCGGTTACAATCTGATTTAATTCCTTTATGTGAAGCGGCACTTGATGGCCGTTTAAACACCGTCGATGCCCAGTGGGATAACCGTGCTGCGGTCGGTGTAGTGCTTGCCGCTGGTGGCTATCCTGAAGCCTATCGTAAAGGTGATGTAATCACTGGCTTTGATGGTATTGATAGCGATGACTGCAAAATTTTTCACGCAGGTACTGCCTTACAAGATAACCAAGTTGTCACTGCTGGAGGACGAGTTTTATGTGTAACAGCCTTGGGCAATACTGTCGCAGAAGCCCAAGATAGAGCATACAAAATGATAGTGAGTGTTAATTGGAAAGATATGTATTATCGTACTGACATTGGTTATCGTGCCATTGCAAGGCAATAACTCGCTTTTTAGGAGAAGGTTATATGTATACGTCACAGCCTTATAATTTTTATGAATTATAACCATCCTTACAAGCCGATAAATTTGAAAAGATCACTATGATTCCTTGGACTATCAGACAAGCTGTTCATACGTTACGAAAAGGCGGAGTTATTGCCTACCCGACCGAAGCAGTTTTTGGTTTGGGCTGCAATCCTTGGGATGAAGAGGCTGTGATCCGCTTACTCGCTATTAAACAACGACCCTGGCACAAGGGCCTGATTTTAATTGCTAGTGATTTTAACCAGCTCACTGATTTTATCTCCCCTCCACCACCAGTTATTTTAAGACAGCTTGAATCAACATGGCCCGGGCCAATAACTTGGTTACTACCTGCAAAAAGTTCCACTCCCAGCTATTTAACTGGCATCCATGAAACCATTGCGGTACGGGTAACAGCTCATCGTCAAACAATTGCTCTTTGCCGAGCTGCAGGACAGGCTATCGTTTCCACCAGTGCAAATGTTACAGGCTTAAAGCCTGCAAGGACTATTCGTGAAGTACATTGGAGGCTACCTGAGGTCGATACCATTTTAGCTGGGCACTGCGATAAAACTTCGCAACCTTCCCAAATTAGGGATTCCCAAACAGGAGCCATCATTCGATGACCGAGCCTAATATTACTGCTATTCGTGACTACCTACTAAACCTACAAGATCATATCTGCCAACAAATAGAAGCCCTAGACAGTAAAGAATCTTTTGTTGAAGATGCTTGGGAACGAACTAATGGCCTTGCTGGAGGTGGACGCACACGTGTGTTAAATGACGGTGTCGTTATTGAACAAGGAGGAGTTAATTTTTCTCATGTTCGCGGCACAAGTATGCCTGCGTCCGCGACTGCCAATCGACCAGATTTAGCGGGGCGTAGCTTTGAAGCTATTGGTGTTTCATTAGTTATCCACCCTCGTAACCCCTATGCACCAACCTGTCATGCAAATGTAAGGTTTTTTATTGCCGAAAAAGAGGGTGAAGATCCAATTTGGTGGTTTGGCGGTGGCTATGACTTAACTCCTTACTACGGTTTTGAAGAAGACGTGATTCATTGGCATCGAACGGCAAAAAATGCATGCGACCCTTTTGGCCAGAGCACTTACCAGAAATACAAAAAATGGTGTGATGAGTATTTTTATCTCAAACACCGTGACGAAACGCGTGGTGTCGGTGGCTTATTCTTTGATGATCTAAACGAAGGTGGTTTTGAACACTGTTTTGACCTCTTAAAAAGCGTTGGTAATAGTTTTCTCAAGGCTTATATACCAATTTTGAAGCGCCGCAAAAACACGCCTTATGGCGAACGTGAGCGTGACTTTCAGTTATATCGTCGTGGTCGATATGTTGAATTCAATTTAGTTTACGATCGGGGGACCTTATTTGGGCTGCAATCTGGTGGGCGAACAGAGTCCATTTTAATGTCTATGCCACCACTCGTAAAGTGGCGTTATAACTGGCAACCTGAGCCGGAAACTGATGAAGCCATGTTATATAAACTATTTCTTAAACCTCAGAATTGGCTGGGTAAAGAAGACTAGTACTTATAAGCCATAAGCCAGCTTAATTACTCAAGTAATAAACTCTTACGATTTTATTGATCACTTGCTAAAGATGCCAACTGATCAGCTTGGTATTCATTAATCAATGGTTCGATGACTTGTTCTAGATCACCTGCCATCACTTCAGCTAATTTATAAAGTGTTAAATTTATGCGATGGTCAGTCATCCTACCTTGAGGATAGTTATAAGTCCTAATTCGTTCACTTCTATCGCCACTCCCGACTTGTAACTTTCGTGTTTCAGCTTGTTCAGAATCTATCTTTTCTTGTTTTTCAGCCATAATCCTTGCCTGTAGTACGGACATAGCTTGCGCACGATTTTTGTGCTGTGAGCGCTGATCCTGGCATTCCACCACAATACCAGTAGGAAGATGCGTGAGCCTGATCGCTGAGTCTGTTTTATTAACATGTTGCCCACCTGCACCCGATGCACGGAAAGTATCAACTCTTAAGTCTCCTGCATTAATTTCAATCTCATCCATTTCATCTGCCTCAGGCATTATAGCGACTGTACAAGCAGAAGTATGAATACGGCCTTGGGATTCGGTTTCTGGCACGCGCTGAACCCGATGCCCGCCACCTTCAAATTTTAATCTTGAATACGCACCCTCTCCAACAATTCTAATAACGACTTCTTTATAACCACCGTGTTCGCCTTCTTGAGCATTTATCAATTCAACGACCCAGCGATGACCTTCAGCATACCTGCTATACATTCTATATAAATCACCGGCAAAAATAGCAGCCTCATCACCACCTGTTCCAGCTCGCACCTCTAGGAAAATATTACGTTGATCATTAGGATCTTTTGGTAATAACAATTTCTGTAAAGTAGCTTCTATTACCTGCTCACTTTTTTGTGCTTCAGTTAACTCCTCTCTCGCCATTTGACGAATTTCAGAATCATTTTCCTCCATCATGACTTTGGCATCTTCGATGGCTACAAGGCTATTTTTATAAGCACTGAAATTGGAAACAACTGGTTCGAGTTGTGCATATTCTTGAGACAGTGATCTAAATTTATTTTGGTCTGCCATCGTCTCTGGCTCAGACAATAGACCACTAATCTCTTCATGACGCTCAACTAATGTTTCAAGTTTATGCTTAATCGAATCTTTCACTATTGTTAATCCTTAAGATTGAATAGGCTTCTTGCCGCTTCAATCAGATTGTTGTCTACATCTGAAGCCGATTGTCGAAGTTTCCTGCTTGGTTCATGGAGTAATTTCTTCGTCAATGTTCTGGCAAGCTCTTCAAGCACACGCTCTGGCAATACACCTTGGTCAAGCTGCTTTTTTGCTTTTAATAGTAAGTAATCACTTTCTTTTTCAGCCGCTTCGCGTAGAGACTTAATTATAGGAACTGCATCTTGCGTCTTAAGCCAGTCCATAAAGCTTTTAACTTGAATTTCAATAATTTCTTCGGCTTTTAACGCTGCGTCCCGACGAGACTGCAAGTTCTCTTCTATAATATCGTGCAAATCATCAACGCAATACAAATATATGTCTTCGAGGTTTCCAACCTCAGGCTCAATATCTCTTGGAACAGCAATATCAACCATAAAAATAGGCCTGTGCTTACGTTCTTTTAAAGCACGCTCAACAGCACCTTTCCCAAGGATAGGTAACTGGCTAGCCGTCGAACTCATAACTATATCTGCTTCGGCAATATGTGCTGGCATTTCACTTAAGTTAATCGCGTAACCGTCCACTTGCGTGGCTAAATGAAGGGCCTTTTCAATAGTGCGATTTGCGATAACAATCCGACCAATACCATTATCAAAAAGATGCCTCGCTGCCAACTCAATAGTTTCTCCCGCCCCGATTAAAAGAGCTGTAGATTTTGATAAGTCCGTGAATATTTGCCTAGCTAAGCTAACAGCCGCAAAAGCTACTGAAACTGGACTATCTCCAATTGCAGTATCCGTTCGTACTTGCTTGGCAACAGTGAAAGCATGCTGAAATAATTTGCTTAACGATTTTCCGACCGATTGATGATGCAATGCATCACTGTAAGCTGTTTTTATTTGCCCTAAAATTTGGGGCTCACCCAGCACCATGGAATCTAAGCCACAAGCTACTCTTAACAAGTGCCTAATAACATCATCATCATGATAATGATAAAGATAACTATTGAGTGAATTAGCTTGTTGCCGGTGATATCGATGTAACCAATCGCCTATGTTAACGGGCTCCTCACCTTCAATATGGCAATATACCTCTGTTCGATTACAAGTCGAAACGATCACAGCTTCAACTATACCCGGCTCAGCTTTTAATGAGTCTAACGCCTTAGGTAAGCTATCAGCATTAAAGGCAATATTCTCACGAATATCCACCGGTGCTGTGGTGTGATTAATGCCATAGGCTACCAGTTGCATCTGTTTTATAAATCCTGAATATTGTTTTGACAGCATAACTGTCGCATATGATGACTAGTCTCTGCACACACAAGTACACATAAATACCAGTTGTAGAGCCTGGCTTTAATACATAAGATAAAGTGTCTTGGCATAAAATTTAAAGTCATGTCCTGGTTCGATACGTCTTTGGTGATAGTCAGAGTCAAAAATCCTGTTAGACTTCGTAACAGTTGCACACTATTTATTGTCTGTTAGCCTATAACAAACCAACATTCTAACAAAATCACTCGCTCAGGTCGTTTTATTATGGATTTATCGCAAGCACTTTGGAAAAAATCAAGTTATTTAAGCCTATGCGGCATAATGTTTAGCTCAATATTCATACTCTTCGCTTGCACTAAAGTACCTGTAGAGAGGCCAACACCAGCGGAACAACCTTTAGCTGTTCAAAAGGAATCAGGAATAACAGTCAAGACAGTTCCTTTAACTGCAGAGCTTACCTATCTTGTTTTGACAGCCGAGATTGCAAGCCAGCGTGGCGACTTAATTAATGCAGCAGAACAATATAAACGGGCTGCCGCTCTCATTGAATCCCCAAAATTAGCCAGTCGCTCCACCCAAATGGCTAACTTCACCCGCGATCAAAAACGAATTGATTTAGCATTAAACCGATGGGCAGAAGTTGACCCCACCGATTCTGATATTCATATGCTTAAAACACCTTTTTTAATGATGCAAGGCAAACATGATGAAATTGCCCCTGTCGTTAATACTGCTTTGGCCATAGACCCAGAAAAAATAGCTACATATTTAGTTCGACTAACCGATAATTTAAGCAAAATTGTCAAAGCTGACCCAGCGCTCAGAATTATGAAACAATTAGATGTGTTTCAACAGGAAGACCCCCATGCTTTATATCACTATAGTCGTTTAGCTCTTTACTATCAGAGGTATGATGATGCTCTACCAACAATCAACGCTGTACTTGACTATGAGCCTGACTTCCAAGAAGCTCTCATTTTAAAAGCTACTATATTACAACGATTAAAACGCCTTGATGAGGCACTCAATATCCTAAGTGAAGCTAGTAAAAGTAAGTCGGCGAGTAGATCTCTTCGTTTCAGCTATGCACAATTATTAGGTGAGAATAATCAAATTAAAAAATCACGTCAGCTTTTTGAAAAGCTCGATAATGAAGAAGGTAATAAGCCAGATGTTATCTTTGCTCTTGGTGTCATCGCTATAGAAGAAAAACAAGGCCTTAAAGCAAAAATTTACTTTATGCGCCTACATGATTTAGGTGACCCGGGCATGCAAGCTGCCTATTTTTTAGGCATTGCTGAAAAGATGAATAATAATGTTGAACAAGCTTTGGTTTGGTTTTCATCAGTCCCTAATAACTCACCTCGTTTTCAAAAAGCGCAAACCCATTACGTGAACCTATTAGCCAACAATGGTGCCCTTGCAAAAGCCCGCCAACACTTGGCTAATATTCGAATTGCAAACCCAAAATTGGCAGTTGATTACTACCTCTTTGAGGCTCTACTCCTCCAAGATCGCAACCAAAATCAACTTGCTTTTTCTCTACTTGACGAAGCCATTTCAAAATACCCTGAAAATATCGACTTGTTATATACCCATGCCATGCTGGCAGAGTCTATCGATCGGATGGATATACTTGAGCAAGACTTACGTAGCATTTTAGCTATTGACCCTGATAATTCCGAGACACTCAATGCTTTAGGATATAGCTTGACTGACCAAACCGATCGTCATCAAGAGGCTCTTGTCTTAATTAAAAAAGCACTAATTCTTTCACCTGGCGACCCTTTCTACCTTGATAGCCTAGGCTGGGTCTATTATCGACTGGGCCAGCTAGACAAGGCGGAGCAATTTTTAAAACAAGCTGTCACTATTCGAGATGAACCAGAATTCTTAGCTCATCTTGGAGAAGTACTTTGGCAGCAGGATCAACAGAATGCTGCCAAGGAAGTATGGCTCCGTGGTCTAAAACTGGATAGTAAAAATAAATTAATCCTTAAAACCATGCAGTATTTCGGCCTATAGTGCATAAGCATAAATTATCTAGCATTGTCCTAGTCGTATTGTTCCTCTCCGCCTGCGCGCCTTTATATGAAAAGTCATACTCCGCTAGAGACCCAAGCATTGGGTGGCAAGAGAGACAAGCAGAATTCAGACAACTAACAAAATGGCAAATGGTGGGCAGGGTATCCATAGCTCAAGATAAAAAAGCTTGGAATGCAGGAATAAACTGGCATGAAAACAACGGTGTTTATCTCATTAAGATGATGGGACCATTTTCACAGGGTGGATTCCATTTAGATGGGACCCCTGATCAAGTCATTTTAACCCTCTCCGATGGTAAAATAGTTACCTCATCAAGCCCTCAGGCCTTACTTACTGAAACTTTCAACTTGAATCTTCCCCTGAGCGCCTTACGTAGTTGGTTAAAGGGCGTACCTTATCAGGGTGGCACTCCCTATAAAAGCATTGAAATAGACAATCAAGGTCGACTCAAATACATAGAGCAACAGGGATGGAAAATTAATTACCAACAATACAAAACCTATGGGCAGCGGCAAATGCCATCGAAAATTTTTATGTCTCACCCTGAGTTAAGTATGCGACTCGTTGTGGACAATTGGAAATATGTGCAGTGATGGCTTGGCCTTCCCCCGCGAAAATAAATCTTTTTTTACATGTCACTGCCCAGCGTAATGATGGGTACCATGAAATTCAAACTGTGTTCCAATTCTTAGACTATTGTGATTCCTTAGAATTTCAAATTGAGCAGAGCACTACGCTAGAACTTTTAACACCTGTCAAAGGTGTTAAAAATGAATCTAATATAATCCTTCGAGCAGCAAAATGTCTTCAATCACATACTAATTCACCGCAGGGTGCAAAAATTTCCATAAAAAAAAGGCTCCCTATAGGTGGAGGCTTAGGTGGCGGCAGCTCCAATGCTGCAACAACTTTAATCGCACTTAACCATCTTTGGAAGACTAAATTAACAACCAACGAATTAGCACAATTAGGGCTAACTCTCGGCGCAGATGTGCCTGTATTTATTCATGGGTATGCAGCTTGGGCTGAAGGTGTCGGTGAAGAATTAACGCCTATATTGCCGGCTGAACCATGGTATGTCATCATCGTACCCGATTGTCAGGTCTCTACAGCTGAAGTATTCTCATCTCAAGAATTGACACGCGATTGCGAACCTATCACAATATCGCGCTTCCTTTCTGGCGAGGGTGAAAATATCTGTGAAGGTGTGGTTTTAAAAAGCTATCCTGCTATTTCACAGGCCGTAGACTGGTTGAATTGTTATGGTAAATCGCGAATGTCAGGAACAGGTGCTTGTATCTTTGCCGACTTCAGTAGCCAAGTTCAAGCGCAACAAGTGTTAGATAATTTGCCCCAGAATTGGCAGGGGTTTATTGCAAAAGGATGCAATCAATCTCCATTGGCTACACTAATGGATTTAAGAAATTAAGCCACAGTTTGACAACAAGATGTTAAAGTTATGTTTTATTTCAGTTGGGGTATCGCCAAGCGGTAAGGCACAAGGTTTTGATCCTTGCATTCCCAGGTTCGAATCCTGGTACCCCAGCCATTTTTTTTGTTCTATTAACAGAGATTTCGGCAACTAATCGTGAGCAAAAACAGACTTTCTCAACTACAACAGCGGACAGCTGACAACAGCATGATGGTATTCACGGGTAATGCAAACCCCCAGCTATCATCAGATGTCGCTCGCTTTCTTAACGTTCCTCTAGGTAAAGCCAGCGTCGAGTCCTTTAGTGACGGCGAAGTCATGGTTGAAATTTTAGATAATGTTCGAGGCAAAGATGTATTCATTGTCCAACCTACCTGTATGCCTGCTAATGAAAACCTGATGGAATTAATGGTGATGACAGATGCTCTTCGTCGGGCTTCGGCAAAACGCATTACCTTAGTAATCCCTTACATGGGATACTCAAGACAAGATCGTAGACCGCGCTCTGCTCGTGTTGCTATCACTGCTAAAGTCGTGGCTAACATGCTAACAGGTGTTGGTGCTGACCGCGTTTTAACAGTCGATTTACATGCAGATCAAATACAAGGGTTTTTTGACTGCCCAGTAGACAATATATATGCCTCACCCATACTTCTTGGTGATATTTGGAAGCATAAGTATCAAGACTTAGTTGTTGTTTCACCCGATGTTGGTGGCGTAGTCCGAGCACGCGCATTGGCTAAGTTACTTGACGTCGAGCTAGCCATTATTGATAAACGCCGTCCTCAGGCAAACGTTGCCAAAGTCATGCATATAATTGGTGAAATAGAAGGTCGTGTTTGTGTACTAATTGATGATATGGTCGATACTGGTGGCACACTATGCGCTGCTGCTGCTGCTCTTAAAGAGAAAGGCGCTACTCGAGTAGTCGCTTACTGTACTCATGCTATTTTATCTGGCGATGCAGTTGAGAATATTACTAACTCGGTTTTGGATGAATTGGTCGTTACAAATACTATCCCTTTGCGCCCAGAAGCAAAAAAATGTGATAAGATCCGGCCGCTTAGCATTGTTGAGATGCTAGCAGAAGCCATGTACCGGATTAATGCCGAAGAGTCCGTTAGCTCTTTGTATATGGATTAACATATCAGTTATCTAACGTACTAAAAAGATGCCGAACCTGGTCGCGGGGAGGCAAGCAATCGCCACCAAACTATAGTGGCAATTTATAATGGGCAGTAAAAACTTTGCTCATGATTTTGGAGAAAACAATGGAAAATTTATTTGAAGTTCATGCTGAGCTCCGCACTGATGAGGGGAAAGGTGCGAGCCGCCGCCTACGTCATGCTGGTAATGTACCCGCTATTATTTATGGTAGTAGTGATGCACCTGTTTCAATTAGTCTAGATCACAACCGATTTTTGCGTCATCTACAAGAGGAAGCATTTTATGCTCATATCTTGACAATTATCGTTGACGGTAAGAAACAGCAAGTCGTTTTAAAAGATTTACAACGTCATCCTGCTAAAGATAGCAAAATAATGCACGCCGATTTCTTACGTGTAGATGCTAAACACGCTATGACAATGTCGGTGAGGTTACATTTCCTTGGTGAAGATGTTTCCGCTGCCATTAAAGGTGGTGCCGTGCTGTCTCGCTTAATGTCAGATGTCGAGGTTTCTTGTTTACCACAAGATTTACCTGAATACATTGAAGTCGATATTTCTACATTAGAATTAGATCAGAGTATTCATTTGTCTGAGGTTGTTTTACCAAAAGGTGTGACATTGACGGCCCTTTCACATGGTAAAGAAGAAGACCTTGCAGAAGGTGAACATTCTTCTTACGACCAATCTGTCGTTAACGTTCACATGCCTCGTCTTGTTGTAGAAGAAGAAGAAGAGACTGATGAGCCTGCTGAGCCTGCTGAAGATGAAGCTGAAGGTGAAACAGCGACTGAAGAGTAAGTTCGTCATATAGAGGCCTCGATTATGGCTAACTGGTTAATCGCCGGGTTGGGCAACCCAGGCCCACAATACGAACAAACCCGACATAATGTTGGGTTCTGGTCATTGGATCAGCTGGCCTATGATATGAAAACAACCTTTACTGTTGATAACAAATATCATGGTCAGTTGGCTCAGTGCCAATCTTCACAGCATAAAATATTTTTGCTTAAGCCTTTACTCTTTATGAATCGCAGTGGGCAATCTGTTGCTGCTTTAGCCAATTTCTATAAAATTCCTCCTTGCAATATTTTAATTATCCATGATGAACTTGATTTGCCTACAGGTACCGCTAGATTGAAGCGCGGAGGTGGCCATGGAGGCCATAATGGTTTACGGGATATTATTACTTGTACCAACAGTAATGATTTTTTACGCTGCCGCATAGGCATTGCACATCCCGGAGATAGTCGCCAAGTTGCAGACTATGTTTTAAGTAAGCCGTCTCAAACTGATCGACAAAATATAGTCTCAGCAATTTCTGATTCACTATGTGCATTGCCAGATATTTTCTCTGGAGATCTTGAAAAGGCAATGCACTGGCTACACTCTCAGTAAAGTTATCATCATTCATTAACATACACAGATTTGCTTCGAGCAGATTAATCATAAGGAAGTAACATGGGATTCAAATGTGGCATTGTTGGTTTACCTAATGTCGGTAAATCCACACTATTTAATGCACTGACACAAGCCGGCATCGAAGCACAGAACTATCCCTTTTGTACGATTGAACCTAACATTGGTATTGTGCCAGTTCCTGACATCAGAATGGATGCTTTGGCTAGCATTGTGAATCCCGAACGCGTCATACCCACAACAATGGAATTCGTCGATATCGCAGGACTCGTTGCAGGTGCATCAAAAGGTGAAGGCTTAGGTAATAAATTTTTAGCTAATATTCGTGAAACTGATGCCATTGCTCATGTTGTTCGCTGCTTTGAAGATGACAATGTTGTCCATGTTTCCGGTAAAGTCTCACCTTTAGATGACATTGAAGTTATTAATACTGAATTAGCTTTGGCTGATTTGGAAAGTGTTGAAAAAGCTATTACGAAAACCACTCGTGATGCCAAAGGTGGTGATAAAGTCGCCAAAGCACGTCTCGAATTGTTAACTCAGATGCAGGAACACTTAAACCAAGGCTTAGCTATACGCACCATGGCTTTAGATGATGAGCAGTGCGTATTGCTCAAAGAAATACACTTACTCACTATCAAGCCCACTATGTACATTGCCAATGTCTCAGAAGAGGGCTTTAATGACAACCCTTCTCTAGATGCCTTGAACGCGCACGCATCAACGGAAGCTGCAACTGTAGTCGTTATTTGCGCTGCAATCGAGTCCGAAATTGCTGAGTTAAATGATGATGAAAAAATGGCTTTTTTAGAAGATTTAGGCCTTCAAGAACCTGGTTTAAATCGAGTTATTCGTAGTGGCTATAGTTTATTAAGCCTACAAACCTACTTCACTGCTGGTATTAAAGAAGTACGAGCATGGACTGTAGCTATAGGTGCAACAGCGCCGCAAGGAGCAGGGGTCATACATACTGATTTCGAAAAGGGCTTTATCCGAGCCGAAGTAATTGGTTACGATCCCTTCGTCGAGCACAATGGTGAAGCTGGCGCCAAGGACGCAGGAAAATGGCGTTTAGAAGGTAAAGATTATATTATTCAGGATGGTGATGTGATGCACTTTAGGTTTAATGTTTAAATTCTTAACCCGCATATATATGGCAACCTCTGAGGCAACTTAGGTAACAACATTTATTATTTCTTTCATAAAAAACAGGTTAGCTCCCAGTAAAAATAAACCTATTACTCGTATATACCAGATGAAGGCTTGAGCTTTAAATTCATAACATTTTATGACCTAATGGCAAGCATGGCCTCATTAAGCTGATTTTCTACCCTTAAGTTTGCAGTATTTCAAACATGTTCTTATTTATTCTATTTACCATCGTGCGAGCTTAAATGATTACGACTTATACTAAAATACTCTAGTTTAGGCCTCCAACTATCAGGCAAGCCGTAAATAACTTGATATTTAAGTAGTAGCATCGTAAAATGCCCAGCTTCGCGTGGCTATGTAGCTCAGTTGGTTAGAGCACATCACTCATAATGATGGGGTCGGTGGTTCGAATCCACCCATAGCCACCAACACCTTTCCATCCCTGCCAGTTATAGCCCTACTACATATTAAGTTGCTTGTCGGCTACCGTCAGTGAATAATGACGGTTTAATTTCAAAGATCAGAAACTCTCGCTATGTTTCATATTGCTCTTCATGAACCTTGTATCGCTCCAAACACTGGTAATATCATTCGTTTATCAGCTAATAATGGCTGCCATTTGCATTTGATTGGGCCCCTAGGGTTTGGGCTCGAGGAAAAACAGTTACGCCGTGCAGGTCTTGATTACCATGACCTAACCAACGTTAGTCATTATGAAAATTATAAAGACTTTCTTAAAGTCATGGCCAATCATCGTATCTTTGCTTGTACAACAAAGGGCTCCCAGCACTACCATCAAGTTGACTATCATCCTGGGGATATTTTGCTCTTTGGATCTGAAACTTCGGGCTTGCCCGAATCTATTATCGAAAGCTTACCAAATGAACAATGCATTCGAATTCCCATGCAAGCGTCAAATCGAAGCCTCAATTTGTCGAACTCGGTCGCTATTATTAGTTATGAAGCTTGGAGACAACAAGCCTTCTCTGGTGGTCAGTAATAACTTACCTCTACCAAGAGGTCATTTGAACTTTTTTAACACTACACATCGACATATAAAGTCAATTTCTGACCTGGTTTTAATAAGCTTCGTATACTAAGTCCATTCCACTCTCTTAATTGAGCAATGCTGACTTTAAATTCTTGGGATATTCTCCAAAGGGAGTCACCTCTTTTAATTACATAATCGATTGTTTTAGTGAGGGCTTCTCCTGAATGTGCTCTCATAGTCCAAATATCAAGTTTCTGTCCCAGACTTAAAGTATCCTTTGGCACTTTCCCGTTCCATGCCGCAAGTTCTCGTATACTCACATTATAAGTGCGGGCTAAGTCCCACCAAGTATCACCTTTCGTTACTAGATGAATAACTTTTTTACCTTTTTTTTCTTTTTTGCCTGCCCTGTTATTGGCAAATTTATCCTGACTCTTAAAATTCCTATCCCTCCCTGCTGACATAGGAATCATTAGATGTCGACCAGTACGGATTTTAGAAGACCTTAATTTATTGGTCTGTTGTAATACTGAGACCGTAGTTTTATATTGCAAGGCGATCACGCTTAATGACTCACCTCTTTTTATTTTATGTCGTTGCCACTGCATTCTATCTTTCATAGGTAAAGCAGCTAAGTTGCGTTTGAACTTTTCACTATTTTCTACTGGGATGACTAGTTCATGCGGCCCTTTAGGTTGTGTCGCCCAGTAATTAAAGCCTGGATTAAATTGGTAGAGCTCATCGGTAGTTATGCCTGCTAACTTAGCTGCTAATGCCAAGTCAATTTGTGATCCAACATTAACAACAGTAAATACAGGCTTATTTTCAATTGGCCGTATAGTCAACCCATAATGATTAGCTTGTAAAACTAAGTGTGAAATAGCCAGTAATTTTGGAACGTAGGCTGTCGTTTCAGCAGGTAGCTCTAATGACCAAAAGTCTGTGGGCTTCCCCGCTTTTTTATTTTTCTCAATAGCCCTTCCCACTCTCCCTTCGCCAGCATTATATGCTGCAAGTGCCAACTGCCAATCCTCAAAATAACCATACAACTTTTGCAAATAGTCCAAAGCCGCATCTGTTGAAGCAACAATATTTCTTCGGCCGTCATACCAAACATTTTGTTCGAGACCAAACATCTTTCCAGTTGCAGGCATAAACTGCCATAAACCAGCAGCCCCACTATTTGAATAAACATGGGGCTTAAATCCACTTTCAACCACTGGTAACAAAGCTATTTCCATTGGCATGTTACGTTTTTCTAGTTCGGAGACAATGTAATGTAGGTAAGGCCTAGCTCGTTCCGTGACTATGTCCAAATATTCACGGTTTTTTAAAAGGCGGTTCAATTGCTTTTGTGTTGACACGTTAAGTGGCTGTTCTGACGTCATTTCAAAGCCACCCCGTATACGCTGCCAGATATCCGACTCAGATCCTGTCTTGGTTAGAGCTAAAGTAATGGCTTTAGCTTCTTCTTGAGGGCTTAGAGATTTTATCGGCTCTACCAAGCTTGTTTTAACATTCAGCGATGTAATACTACATCCCCCCAACATTACTAATATAACTGTGATCGTCGTCTTTTTTATTGCTTTCAAATATTTCATAGTGCAGCATTATAATGTAGATATGTTTCACTGTCTCTTTCGTAGCTAATCTTATTTGACATCAACCTTGATAAGCGTAAGTATGTGTTTTTTTAATCAAAAATGATGTCTTAAAATGACCCTAAACAGCCAGCACTATTTATTTCATTAAAAAACCCAATATCCTTCGATACTGGGTTTTACTCTGGTGGGCCCACCAGGACTTGAACCTGGGACCAATCGATTATGAGTCGAGTGCTCTAACCAGCTGAGCTATGGGCCCTAAACTTTTAATTATCAGTATCAAGGAAGCTGCGTAATTGATCCGACCGTGTTGGGTGGCGAAGTTTACGCAACGCTTTAGCTTCAATTTGACGAATACGTTCACGCGTTACATCAAACTGTTTACCTACTTCTTCAAGTGTGTGATCGGTGTTCATATCTATACCGAAACGCATCCGCAAGACTTTCGCCTCACGTTCAGTCAATCCACCCAGCATACCTTGAGTTGCTTCTTTTAAACCCTCTATCATTGCAGCATCTTGAGGAGACATAACGTTCACATCTTCCACAAAATCACCTAGATGAGAATCTTCATCATCGCCGATTGGAGTTTCCATAGATATAGGCTCTTTAGAAATTTTAAGGACTTTCCGTACCTTATCTTCTGGCATCTCAACACGCTCAGACAGCTCTTCTGGTGTAGGCTCACGACCCATTTCCTGCAGCATTTGGCGTGCAATACGATTAAGCTTATTAATTGTTTCAATCATATGTACAGGGATTCGTATCGTCCGCGCTTGATCAGCAATGGAACGGGTGATTGCTTGGCGAATCCACCATGTTGCATAAGTAGAGAATTTATAACCTCGTTGATATTCAAACTTATCAACCGCTTTCATCAAGCCGATATTACCTTCTTGAATCAGATCTAAGAATTGTAAGCCTCGGTTAGTATATTTTTTAGCAATTGAAATAACTAGGCGCAAGTTCGCTTCTACCATCTCTTTTTTAGCCCGCCGCGCTTTCGCTTCAGCAATCGACATTTGCCGACTTATCTCTTTAATCTCACCGATATTCATTTCACGATCATCAGCTAATACTGCCATTGTTTGTTGTGCTTCTAAAACCTGCTCGAGATTTTTTTTAATCGTTGATGAGTAATGTTTTTTGGCACGGACATGCTTATCAGTCCACTTTAAATTAACTTCATTACCTGTAAAAGAATCAATAAAGTCACGACGATTCATTCGGCCTTGATCAACAACTATCTTAGCAATAGAACGCTCTTGTTTTCGGATGACTTCCACCGTACTACCCATTAAGTTATTCAAGAAAATCAGCGTTTTTGGAGTTAACTTGAATTCCATAAAGATACTACTAACTAATTCATTCAACTCTGGTAGGTTGGCTTTGCCAGCTGCTTTGGCTTTTTCTGCGGCAAGATGGGCATCTCGTAATAGTTGGAAACGTTCGCGAGCTTCTTCAGGATCAACTCCTGCTGCAGCTTCATCATCTTCATCACCGTCATCAGATAATGCTATAGCCGCCTGCTCAGCAATTAATTTAGCTTGTTCTTCATCGCTTAAATTAAAACCTTTCATCAATTCATTTAGCCGCATTTCGCCTGCCTCAACAGCATCGTACAACTCCAAAAAGTTAAGGATGCAAGGTGGGTAGGTAGACAGCATGAAAAGACTTTCGCGCAGACCAGCTTCAATCCGCTTTGCAATAACGATCTCACCTTCACGAGTCAATAACTCAACAGACCCCATTTCACGCATGTACATACGGACAGGATCAGTTGTGCGTCCAAATTCACCATCCGAGCTAGCTAATACTGCTGCTGCTTCTTCTGCTGATACCTCATCACCTGAAGACGCAGCTTCAGCCAAGCGCTCCATCTCATCAGTATCCATACCATCTTCATGCACCACGATGCCAAGGTCACTAAACATACCAATGATGTCTTCAATTTGATCCGCATCGACCATATCTTCTGGTAAATGATCATTAATCTCACCATAAGTGAGATACCCTCGCTCTTTACCGAGGGTTATAAGCGCTTTAATGCGGGATTGTTGATCTTTCATTTGACCTCTTTTTACATCATATCTGACAAATACTGTGGGTAGACAATTATAACTATAAGTCCATAATATTGCACATTTTTTGATGCGCAAATTTTCATACTTATCACCTCATTCTTATTTCTAGTCGTTGAATTTCTTCTCGCTCTTCTTGTGTTAGCTGACTCAAGCCCTTTGCCATCAGAACTTCATGACGTGACTTTTGAGCCTCCTGTTGCAATTGTTCCACAGCACCGACTAATTCATGTTCCAGCTCTTTTGCGCTTAAAGTTAACGTTTGTATCGCTAACTTTATTAAATGGTCAGCATGTTCTGCTTCTCTTGCTCTTTCTAATAAAGCAGCAGTATTCAAATGTGGTTGTTGACGTAAAGTTTCAAGTAGCTCTATCAAAATAGCAATTCCCGGTCGTGATAAATTTGCAATCTTGTCAAAATCACCAACGGCTTTATGTAGCTCTGGGTGTTGCAGAAGAATTGTAATGGCCATCCTAATCGGTGACATACCGGTGGATACCCCAGTCATTTTATTAATAATTTTTTCTGCTTTAGGTGGCGTTTCTAGATGCTTATGTAATACCGCGGTGCTTGTTTGCGCCCTCTCTACTAAACGCTGCTCAAACATATCGCGATAAACACCTGTGGGAATGTGCCTTAAATATGGCCGGGCAATTTCAATTAACCTTGCCCTTCCATCCATAGAGTCAATATCAACCCGCTTTTCTAAGCTTTCAAAAAAGAAATCTGAAAAATTCATAGCATCAGTAACTAACTTGTTAAAAGCATCAGCACCCTCTTGTTTAACTAACGTGTCAGGATCTTCGCCTTCAGGAAGGAACATAAATTTGAGCTGATGATTCCCTCCCAATAAGGGTAATGCATTTTCAGCCGCACGCCATGCAGCTTCTCTTCCTGCCCTATCTCCATCAAAACAAAAAATGACTTCTGGTGCGCTTCGCTGTAGTTGCCTCAGGTGCTCTGGAGTGGTGGCAGTTCCTAGAGTAGCAACTGCATTACTAATACCTTTTTCTGCTAATGCAATGACATCCATGTAACCTTCAACGATGATGAGCCGCTCTAGCTTTCGATTCGCTTTTCGCGCTTGATATAGCCCATAGAGCTCATGACCTTTATGAAATACAGGCGTTTCGGGTGAGTTTAAATATTTTGGCGTACTATCATCTAAAACTCTACCACCAAAGCCAATAACTCGGCCTCGCCGATCTCTAATTGGAAACATAACTCGGTTACGAAAACGATCATATGTACTACCTTTATCGTTACTGCTCAATAACCCGGCTTCATTTAACTGGTCTATTGCTTGCTTCGAACCTCCAAATTTCTTAAGGACATAGTCCCAACCTTCTGGAGCCATACCTATACCAAAGTGCTCAATAATCGCAGATGATAAGCCGCGCTGTTTGAGATAACTCTTGAATTCGTTACGCTTAGGGTGTGTCTGTAATTGTTGAATATAAAACTGGCTCACTTTATCCAACAATTCATACAAGTTCTGTTTCGCTGGATTAGGAGTGAATGACTGTGAAGTCGGTACAATCATGCCCACAGAATCGGCTAGCTCATGAATAGCTTCTGGAAAGCTCATCTGATCATATTCCATCAAAAACCCAATCGCTGTACCGTGTGCTCCACATCCAAAACAATGATAGAACTGTTTTTCAGAACTCACAGTAAAAGAAGGAGTTTTTTCGTTATGAAAAGGGCAGCACGCTTGTAGGTTTTTTCCTGCTTTCTTAAGCGGAACCCTAGCGTCTATGACATCAGTGATATCTACACGAATTAATAAGTCATCAATAAATTGGGGAGGAATTTGGCCAGCCATATTAAACCTTATAGCCTAAGGCGCCCAACAATCCAAGTACAATGTTAATCTGACTTAGCAAGCGATGGACTATTTATACGGTGAGCGCCGCCTTAACGAGGCCGCTCACTGCCCCCATATCGGCTTTACCTTGTAACTTTGGTCTGAGCATATTCATTACTACACCCATATCTTTCGGGCTCGATGCGCCAGTTTGTGTAATAGTTTCTGCAATTGCAGCTGATATCTCATTATCTGTCATGGGCGTTGGCATGAACTCACTAATAACTGCTAACTCAGCAATTTCAATTTGAGCAAGGTCAGTACGACCTGCATTCTCAAACTGACTCAGGGAATCGCGACGCTGCTTGCACATCTTCGTGAGGATTGTAAGGATACCTTCATCAGTTAGATCAACACGCTTATCGACTTCAATCTGCTTGATCTCAGCCATAATTGTGCGCAATGTCACAAGACGAACTCTGTCTTTGGCGCGCATTGCAGCCTTGACATTGTCTTGAATAGTTAATTTTAAGGGACTAGCTTCTGCGGGCATGGTGATAGCGTTGTTTAATACATGCGGATACGGCGAGCGCTTTCACGTGATGTTTTCTTCTGATGGCGTTTAACTGCTGCGGCGGCAGCGCGTTTGCGCACTGTCGTTGGCTTTTCATACGCTTCACGAGCTCTGGCTTCTGCAACAGTGCCTGCTTTTTCGCATGCACGTTTAAAACGACGTAGAGCAATATCAAATGGCTCGTTTTCTTTTAGACGAACTGATGGCATATATAGGATCCTAATACAAAATTTGTTGGAAAGCCCTTAATTGTACGAAAGATTTGGCAGAAAGAAAACAGATCAATCTAATTCTTTTAAATAAAGGCATAATACACACTCACTTTATTAGCTCTACAAAGAACTTTTTTAATGCGCGTATTAGGCATCGAATCTTCCTGTGACGAAACAGGCATAGCACTTTATGATACTGAACAAGGCTTGCTAGCCCACGCCCTGTATAGTCAAATCGAGCTACATGCTCAATATGGCGGAGTAGTTCCAGAATTAGCCTCTCGCGATCATATTCGCAAGACTCTGCCTTTAATCGAGCAAGTATTGGCTGAAGCACAACTTCGGCGTTGTGACATCGATGCAATTGCTTATACTGCCGGTCCAGGATTAGTTGGCGCATTATTAGTGGGTGCAGCTATCGGTCGAAGTCTTGCTTGGGCACTAAATATCCCGGCACTGGCAGTTAACCACATGGAAGGGCACTTGTTATCACCTTTAATGGAGGAAAAACCACCATTATTTCCATTTGTTTCTCTATTAGTATCAGGTGGCCATACTTTACTCGTAGATGTTCAAGGTGTTGGTCAATACCGACTACTAGGGGAGTCTCTTGATGATGCTGTGGGAGAGGCTTTTGATAAAACTGCCAAAATGTTAGGTCTGCCTTATCCTGGTGGCCCAGTTTTAGCTGCTCTAGCTGAACACGGTACACATGGTAAATATGAATTCCCCCGACCAATGACAAATCGACCGGGCTTGGATTTCAGCTTTAGTGGACTAAAAACTTTTAGCATGAACACATGGCTCAATAGCAAAAAAACTGACCAAGATCGGGCTGATATTGCTTTAGCTTTCCAGAATGCCGCAGTTGAAACACTCGCAATCAAATGCAAGCGCGCTATGAAACAAACGGGGTATTCTACTTTAGTGATAGCAGGAGGCGTTAGTGCAAATAAAGCTTTAAGGGTAAGTCTCAATGACATAAAAGAAATTCAAACTTACTATCCCAGACAAGAATTTTGTAGTGATAATGGAGCTATGATCGCGTTTACAGGAGCCATGCGCCAACGTTCGATGATCAAAACATCAACAGCACCTTCATTCTCAGTAAGGCCGCGCTGGCCGCTGGAAGAGTTAACTCCACCTAGTCCTGTTTAAGATTAGATTCCTCACCTAATAAAAGCCGCTTGATGTTGCTTTTATGGCGGATTATCAACATAGTCGTCATCACAAAGATAATCCAACGGGCCTCAAGGCTATTGATGAGCCACACACTGTATAAGGGTGCTAAAGATGCAGCAATGATAGCTGATAATGATGATATTCTGCTGATAAAAAAGACAACTAACCAGCTTAATAGAATCGCTCCGCCTAATGAGGGTGATAAGGCGAGAAAGCCGCCTAAAGCAGTGGCAACTCCTTTACCACCTTTGAATTGGAAAAAAACTGGATATAAATGACCTAAAAAGACTGCAAATGCAGTAGCTGCTACCCATGTCAGGTTGAAGCCCGCCATACCAACTATTGCAACTGGCAAGACACCCTTTACCACATCAATAAACAGCACCATTACAGCTAACTTTTTTCCACCAATCCGAAGTACATTTGTCGCGCCTGGATTTCCTGAGCCTTCTGATCTTGGATCTGGCAGACCAGCTAATTTGCATAAGATAATAGCGCTCGATAATGAACCGATTAAATAAGCTGCGACTATGGCCGCTATGTGCAAAGTTGATATTACAAGCATGATATGATTTAGCCTAATTTCATTATTGCTCCATTATAGGGTTATTTTTTACATTAGATGCAGACTCATGGATAAAATTTTTCTTAACAATCTAAAGATCGACACAATTATTGGTATTCATGACTGGGAGCGCGAATTAAAGCAGACGCTTCATTTCAATTTAGAAATAGATTGGGATATTCGTCTTGCTGCCGCCAGCGATAATATCGCAGACACCCTCGACTATGGCGCTATCGCTCAGACTATTGTTGAATTCGTCGAACATAGCAGCTACCAACTAATTGAAGCTCTAGCTGAAGACCTATGCACTCTATTACTCTCAAACTACCCTATTCCAAAACTTAAATTATCACTGAGCAAGCCTGTGGCACTTCATGGCAACAATATTGCCATGATCGTTATCGAACGTCCCGCCTGATGACCCAAGGTTATCTACTCGGCATAGGCAGTAACTTATCGCCACACCAGAATATCGGCGCCATTATTACTATGTTGCTTAAGCATTTTTCAAGCTTAACATTGAGTCGTGTTCTCAATATTCCGCCAGTAGGAATGAAAAGTACCCATAACTTTTTAAATGTTGTTGTGTTTATTGAAACTGCCCATAATCCATCTGAACTTAAAACAGTTTGTAATGATATTGAAACGAGACTAGGGAGGGATAGGCAAGATCCTGCCAGCAAAATAAAAGATCGCCCTGCCGATCTGGATATTTTATGTCCTATTGGTTCCAAGGAAGATTTTCTTCGCCCCGCCAACAACATAACCGATGAATACTTTCTATATCCGCTAGTTGAAGAAATATGTCACTATTTAACCCATCAAACCTATAGTGCTCGTCAAAAAGGTGTCCTAATTGAAATCAATAGCTTAACGTTTGGACAGTCGGCGACCACCATCAACCGGGATACTTGAACCAGTGATAAAAGGGTTCATCAATAGGCTTTTTACTGCCAAATATACGGGCTCTGGCCCGCCTTCTATTCCTAACAACGTTTCCGCTAAAATGTCCTCTCTAACCTGGTCAGAATGGGTCTCCATAAATAATACTGGTCCAGGTGCCACCTCGTTCACTTTAATTTCAGGCCCAAACTTTTTAGCCAAGGCTAAGGTCATATTGTGTAAGCCCGCCTTGGTACTCCCATAAATGTCAAAATCAGGCGTTGGATTTTCAACGTTAATATCAGTGATATGGATAATATCCGCTGGTGCACCATCTTCACCTACTAACACTGACTGTAAACTTTGATTTATCAAAAATGGTGCCATCATATGGATATTAAAAAATTGCTTATATTGTTCTACAGCAACCTCAATATTATCGGATGTTGACTCAAATGAGGATGCATTATGAATAACCCCCCTAAACTGCTTGCAACAAATTTTTAGGGTCGCTACAAATGCTAAGATCTGTTGGCTATTTGATAAGTCTGCCTGCAGCGTTTTAATACCCAAGTTAGCTAAAACTTGGATCTCCGGCGTAAGCGTACGATAATGCGCTATCACTTCGTAGCCATCTTGATGAAGACGTAACGCAATATGATGACCAACTCGCCTCCCAGCTCCCGTAACTACAATTGCATTTTCTAATAATTGATTAGCCATGACTTCTTATAAACCTTTTTCTGATCCCAGCAAAGTTGCACAACAGCATAGTGATAGATTATTGTCCGTCATTCAACAACAGATTAAAGAATCACACGGAAAAATCAGTTTTGCAAAGTTCATGCAGCTCTGCCTTTATTATCCTGGCTTAGGCTATTATAGCGCTGGCAGCCAGAAACTAGGACATCAGGGTGACTTCACAACTGCACCAGAAATATCTTCTTTATTTTCACAGACACTTGCCCGTCAACTACAAGATGTTAGCAAACAACTAGACTCTTTCGACTTGTTAGAGTTTGGTGCTGGTAGTGGAAAAATGGCGATTGACATCCTTCTTCAGTTAGAAAAAGATAATGCTTTACCTTTACATTATTATATTATTGAAGCGAGTGCCCACTTACAGTCTATACAACGCGAAGTAATCAGTAATGCTATTCCTCACCTTGAAAAAAAGGTATCTTGGCTTACTAGTTTACCCTTACAGTTTTCAGGCATAATACTGGCAAACGAGGTTTGTGATGCGATGCCTTTTCATCGGCTTCATTTCGAAAATGGTAAGCCAAGTGAATGCTATATAGAGAAGGGGAGAGAGGGAATACAATGGACACAACATCACCTGCTAAATAAAGAATTATCTAGCCGCTCTAAGACTATTCATCAAATTAATGGTGGGACTGATTATTATGCTGAAGTCAATTTAATAGCAGAAGCGTGGTTAACAAGCTTGGCTACCTCGCTGGACCGAGGTGCTTTATTTATTATTGATTACGGGCATTGCCGGAATAGCTATTATCATCCACAACGTCAACAGGGCACAATGATGTGCTACTACCAGCACCAAGGCCATGATAACCCGCTTATCTTGCCTGGCTTACAAGACATCACTAGTCATATAGACTTTACTGCTTTAGCTGAAACTGCTTTAGCTTCAGGTTTAGATGTTGAGGGCTTCCAGACTCAAGCTGATTTTTTACTCGCTGGTGGCATCACTGACCTTCTGCAAACTAACGAGAAAAGCGAGAGTACTTTCAATAATTTTCAGCAAAAAACTGCCTTAAAACGTCTTACCTTACCCTCTGAAATGGGCGAAAATTTTAAAGTTCTGACTTTAACAAAAAATTTACCCGAATTATTACCTCGCCTACAATCAGCCGATAGGCGTTATAGCCTATAGACTATTATTAGCGCTCAGTTTCTGCTTTTTGTTCACGACAAAGTAGAGCCTTGACAGCTTCTCGAGGAGCAGCATTTTCAAATAAAACTTTATAAACCTGTTCCACAATAGGCATTTCAATACTTGCTTGCTTAGCCCTTATTAGCACTTCACGCGCCGCATTCATTCCTTCGACTGTTTTACCCACTTCTTTAACCGCTTGCTCCACAGTCATTCCTCGGCCAATTGCTATACCAAGCTGTCGATTACGACTTTGATCATCAGTGCAGGTAAGAATTAAATCACCAATACCAGATAGTCCAATCATTGTTTCTGTTTTTGCCCCTAAACTAACTGCTAATCGCAGTGTTTCATTCATTCCTCGCGTAATCAAGGCAGCCCTGGCATTAGCGCCATAACCTAAACCATCAGAAATACCTGCACCGATGGCCAGTACATTCTTTACAGCCCCGCCCACCTGCACGCCCTGAACATCAGTCGTTGTGTATATTCTCAAAGTAGGCCTGTGCATTGCCTCTGCTAAATTCTGAGAGAATCCACTATCTTTTGATGCTACTGTGATTGCTGTTGGTAGATCTTTAGCTACCTCCATCGCAAAAGAGGGGCCAGAAATAACTGCTAGCGGATGTGTATCTCCTAGGATATCTGTTGCTGTATCATAGAGAAAACGACCGGTTTCAGGTGTGAAACCTTTTGTAGCCCAACTAACGGGGACTCCGTTGGCTAAGAACGGTTTTATAATGTAAAGCATATCGGCAAAGGCAACACTAGGAACAGATATTAAGACATGTTTTGCCTGACTAATTGCTTGCTCAAGGCTTTTAACAACTTCCAATGATGCTGGAAAAGAAACCCTAGGTAAATAACGCTCATTGCAGTGGCTCAACTCCATTGCATTGAGATGCTCTGCATCACGCCCCCACAATAAAACTTCATGACCATTTCGAGCTATTGCAATTGCTAGCGCTGTTCCCCAGGCACCTGCACCAATAACTGTTGTTGGAATCAGTACTGAACTTTTCATTATCTTCGCCTAATGCGTACTTTCTTTGGCAGCTGCCTGTTTCGCCTGCTCAACTTGATTCATATACAAGGCATCAAAATTTACAGGGGCTAATACTAGCTGTGGGAAACCTCCCTTCAAAACAATGTCTGAAATAACTTCACGTATGTAAGGAAATAAAATAGTTGGACAATGGTTACCAATCAAAGGAGCTATTTCTTCATTGCTATATCCTATCAGAGAAAAGATTCCAGATTGCTTTACTTCAATTAAAAAAGCCGTTTTATCACCCAGCTTAGCAGTGACCGTAGCAACTAATGTTACATCGTGGTTGTTGTCGTCAAGCTGCTTATATTCATTAGTCAGCTGCAAATCTAGCTCAGGTTTCCACTCTTCACGAAAAACTTCGGGTGAGCTCGGTGTTTCGAATGATATGTCCTTAGTGTAGATTTTTTGAATCATGAATTGTGGTTGCTGTTTTTCTTCAGCTGCTTTTTTTTCAGCCATAATATCTTTCCTTCAATTTAAAGTCTTAAGGTTCAGCCAAACGGCTATCTAATTTTTTTGCACGATCCAAGGCTAATAGGTCAGTATACCCTCCAACACTCTCACCATTTATAAAGATCTGTGGGACCGTACGTTGCCGACTTTTTTTCATCATTTCTTGTCGCTTAACAGGATCTGAATCAACCCTGATCTCGCTGTAACTTATGCCTTTGCGCTCTAAAAGCTGTTTCGCCATGACGCAATACGGGCATTGCCCTGTGGAATAAACTTCAACTTTTGCCATTTGAATATCTACCTGATTAAAAAATAAATTAGCTAAAGAGGGGTAACTTGGCTTCTTTCCATGTATTTAAACCACCTTTCAGAATATAAATATTCGACACACCAAGAGCCTGTAATTGTTTAACAACGGCTGCCGTTCCCTGTCCCATTATCGGTACGATAATCGCTGGCTTTGACCTATCTTTCAAAGTTGCACTACCATCAGTAAATGTAGATAAGGGCATATTTAAAGAATCTGCAATATGCTCTTTCTCAAACGCCACTTTTGTTCTAATGTCTATAAAAAAACCTTTTTGGTGATTTATAATTTGTATCGCTTGCGTTGTATTGACTACTGTACCACCGCTAAGACCTGCACTTATCGTGCTACCAACAATTAATGCTAACAAACCCAAAAAGAGTGTCCATAACACCCAATGATTAACAACAAACTCACCAAAATTTTCCATACTTGACCTATAAATTAAATATTATTGCCATTGGGCGTAACAGTTCTTTGAATTTAACTAGCAATGTTTTATGCTTACTATGATAATGTTTTCAATCCACTAATACATTTTTTAATATCAGTATAAAGCCACATTATGCTTGTGTAAGAACCTGTTCATCTATACAAAAGTGACTATAATACACGGCATCATCCATCATTCACATGTATTCGCAAAATCTAATGAATAAAACGACGTTATTTTAACTCCACACCTTTAATTAAACGCCCATCGTTATTAAGGATACCTTTTATGACACAGCCTCATCGGCCCGTAGCACTCATCATTTTAGATGGTTGGGGCTATAGTGAAACACCTGAAAATAATGCTATTCATGCTGCTAAAACTCCTCACTGGGATCAGTTATGGCAGACGTATCCACATACCTTGATCAGCGCTTCCGGAGAGGGTGTCGGCCTTCCTGATAATCAAATGGGTAACTCTGAAGTTGGCCATTTGAATATTGGAGCTGGTCGTGTCGTTTATCAAGAGTTTACCCGCGTAAGCTTGGCTATTCGTGATCGCACATTCTTCAGTAATGACACACTAGTATCCGCTGTTGATAACGCTAAACAGCAAGGCAAAGCAATACATATTATGGGTTTGTTATCTCCGGGTGGTGTCCACAGTCATGACTCACATCTTCGAGCAATGGTCGAAATGGCGGCCGTGAGGGGAGGGGAAAGGATATATGTACATGCCTTCCTTGATGGGCGCGACACTCCGCCTAGGAGTGCACAAACTTCTATAGATGCTATGGAAGCAACTTTTAAAGAACACGGTAAAGGCCAATTTGCTTCTTTAATCGGCCGCTTTTTTGCCATGGACCGAGACGAACGCTGGCCGCGAGTCGAAAAAGCTTATCGACTGTTGTCAGAAGGGGAGGGAGAATACCATGCCACTAATGCCACATCAGCCCTAGCGATGGCATATGAGCGTGACGAAAGTGACGAATTTGTTAAAGCCACTACTATCTGCTCCGAGCAAGCTGATCCCATCATAATGCAGGATGGCGACGTTGTTATCTTTATGAACTTCAGATCTGATCGGGCTCGAGAATTAACATTAAGCTTAACTGACCCAAGCTTTAATTCCTTTGAGCGCCCTCGTCCCGTTAAACTAGCTTCAGTTGTAACACTAACTGAATATAAACAGGACTTTAGTAACCCAATTGCTTTTCCTTCATCGTCATTAAATAATGTTTTTGGAGCTTACCTTGCAACACAAGGCCGTCGTCAACTACGTATTGCTGAGACAGAAAAATACGCCCATGTAACATTCTTCTTCAATGGAGGCCGAGATCTTCCTTTCGAAGGCGAAGACCGTATCTTAATACCTTCCCCTCAAGTTGAAACTTATGATTTACAACCTGCTATGGCGGCAGCTGAAGTTACCGAAAAACTTATTGAGGCTATTAAAAGTAAAACTTACGATGCCATTATTTGTAACTTTGCTAATGCTGATATGGTGGGTCACAGCGGCAAGTTTGATGCTGCCGTTGAGGCCGTCGAAGCATTAGATAGTGCTTTAGGAAAAATATGGGATGCCCTGAAACAGGTTGGGGGAGAAATGATTGTAACAGCAGACCATGGCAATGCAGAACAGATGTCAGATCCTCTCACCGGACAGTCACATACCGCCCATACGCATAACCCAGTGCCATTTATTTATGCTGGCCGTGATGCGATATGTGCAGAGCAGGGTAGCTTGTCTGATATTGCACCTACATTGTTGTCATTAATGGATTTGCCTATCCCTAATGAAATGGGTAAGCACCTTCTAATTAAACTTAAATGAACACTTTTCATCAAGTCCAAAAAAGATGATACGTACCTTTTATTACTCTGTTTTTTTGTTAGTTTTCTCAGTATGTGTGATGGCTGAAAGTGACTCTGTGCAGCGTTTAGAAAACGTACAAGCTGAAATAAAGTCATTGACTAATTCACTAGATGAAAGTAAGAAGTCTAGGGCCGAATTACATAATCAACTTGAAAAACAAAGTAAAGCCATTTCAACACTTAATAGATCATTGCTAAACTTAACTCGCAAACTTAAAATAAAAAACAATGAGCTCGATACGTTAGAGAAAGATAAACAGAAATACCGCAGATCACATGCCAAGCAATTAGATGCGCTTGAAAAACAGCTAAGATCTGCATTTTTAAATACCAGCCCCAATTATTTAAAAGTCTTACTAAGCCAGCATGAGCCTTCTAGTTTGAGTCGGACTAGCGCTTATTACGCCTATTTCCACAAGGCTCGCCAACAGCAGTTAATTGAGATAAGCACTAGCCTAAAAACACTCACTCATAATAGGCAAATACTACTTATTGCCCAGCAACAGCATCAAGCGCTTTATCAGGAGCAGCAACTCCAACAACAGCTGTTACAAAAAGAACGGCATCATCGATTCGCAACTGCTAAGCAATTAGATCGTAAGATGGAAAAGCAAGGTGTTCGGGTCACTTCATTACTAGAGCAAGAACGTGCCTTAAAATCTTTACTCCAATCACTATCAAAAAAATCTAACCCACTTATTTCAGACCTCCCATTTTCTCTGAGGAAAGGTACATTGGCGTGGCCTACTCAAGGAAAAATTATAGCTCGCTATGGCAGCTCGCGAAATCTTGGCAAACTAAAATGGCAAGGCTTGATGATTAATGCACCTCTAGGTGAAGAAATCATCTCCGCTGCACCCGGTCGTGTGGTATTCTCCGACTGGTTAAGAGGCTTTGGGTTATTATTAATTATTGATCATGGCGACAAGTACATGACGCTATATGGCAATAATCAGAGTCTACTCAAGAGAGCTGGTGATTCAGTAACTACCGGTGACATGATTGCGATGAGTGGTGAGCAGGGTATAAGACAATACACTGGCCTTTACTTTGAGCTTCGGCATCGAGGTAATCCTATAGATCCAGTGCAATGGTTAGGTAAAAAAGTTAATAATTATTCTAGGAAAAAGTTATGAGTTTTTTAAGACGAGATATTGGTTTAATTTCGGCCGGTGCTATCCTTGGTTCAACATTAATATTTGGTCAAATGGTTTTTGCTGAAAATCCACCAGCTATTTCCAAACCTGATATTCCTCTCAATGAGCTACGCGCTTTTTCTGAGATATTTGGCCGTATTAAAAATAATTACGTTGAACCTGTTGAAGATAAAGAGTTATTGCAAAATGCAATTCGCGGCATGCTATCAGGACTTGACCCCCACTCAACTTATTTAGACTTAGAGGATTTTAAAAGCCTACGTGAAGGTACTTCAGGTGAATTCGGTGGCCTGGGCATTGAAGTCACCATGGAGGATGGCTTTGTCCGTGTCGTTTCTCCTATCGATGACACTCCCGCGGCTGAAGCTGGTGTATTAGCAGGGGACCTCATTATTCGCCTCGATGAAAAACCAGTTAAAGGTTTAGCGTTGCGTGAGGCTGTCGATATGATGCGTGGTAAGCCCGGCACAGATCTATTAATAACCATCCTCCGCGAGGGTGAGGACAAACCGATAAATATCACCTTAACGCGCGCTATCATCAAAGTAAAAAGTGTTAAGCACAAGACTCTTGAACCCGGTTACGGCTATGTAAGAATTAGTACTTTCCAACAGCGCACTAGCGAAGGCTTAAACAAGGCCATTGAACAATTAAAAAAAGATAATAACGACACATTAAAAGGGTTAGTCCTTGATTTACGTAATAATCCTGGCGGATTATTAAATGCAGCTGTAGATGTCTCAGATGCTTTCATAACAAAGGGTATGATAGTTTACACTGATGGAAGAATTCCTGACTCCAAGCAAGAATTTAACGCAAATCCTCGAGACCTTCTAGAGGGCGCGCCTCTAGTAGTTTTAGTTAATGGTGGCTCTGCTTCTGCATCAGAAATTGTAGCTGGTGCATTACAAGATCATCACCGTGCGGTTATTTTAGGGACTAAAACCTTTGGTAAAGGCTCAGTACAGACAGTCATGCCTTTAACTGATAAAACTGCCGTTAAAATGACTACAGCACGCTATTTCACACCATCAGGTCGCTCTATACAGGCAGAAGGTATTGTTCCTGATATTATAGTTGAGCGTGTGAAAATAACAGCCATTGATAACACTGGCTTTAAGCCACTAAGTGAGCGAGATCTATCAAAGCACATCTCAAATGGTAACGGTAAAACAGATGCAGATATTTCTGAGAAAACCACAGATGAAGAAACAAGTAGTGCCCCTCTAGCTGTAACGGACTACGCACTCTCTGAGGCCCTTAATTTATTAAAAGGAATTAGTATCCTTAGAAAATAAACTAGTGAAAAATACAGCCTTGGCTGGAATGTAATGCTGGGGGCAGCCTCTAGCTTTCATGTAAAAAAAGAAAGGCATGGAGCAATCTTAGAGGCTTCGAGTACTATCCTTTTAGTTTTAAACTTAATTTTTCGCAAAAAATAGGCCGCATTTAGCGGCCTATTTTAAAATCATATCATTTATATCTGACTTAAAATTCTCCGCAATCAACATCGCCCAATGTTTTTGACTTGATGTCTTCAAGAGAAGGCAACATATCATAAGCAAAAATATCTTGGCCTGAGTAGCTTTTGTGAGTTTTGATACGTTCAAACCATGATTTAACGTTAGGCAGTGAGTCCAACATATCTGCCTCACCGATTACTGATAATAGATGTAGGTATGATGTAAAATGGATGTCGACATAGCAAAACTCACCAACGATGAACTTTGATGTGATTTTTTCATTCA